>NZ_JBFAYF010000001.1:365646-536234 GCF_040681165.1 Actinoplanes sp. NPDC051851
CCGGCGTCCCGGCGTCCCGGCGTCCCGGCGTCCCGGCGTCCCGGCGTCCCGGCGTCCCGGCGTCCCGGCGTCCCGGCGTCCCGGCGTCCCGGCGTCCCGGCGTCGACGGACGCTAGCCCAGGCGGTGGCCCATTCCAACCGCGGCTGTGAAGAGCCCGGCGCCCGGCGCCGGGCGAGAGATGGTCACTTCTCGGTGCCGGCCCTGTCTACTACGGCCATCGTGTAGATCACGTGGACTGCATGCCAAGTTCCCGTGATTGCCCCCGTCCGGCGAACCGCAGTCACAGCACGGCGGCGTTGCCCGTTGCTGAGAAACATGGGTGTTCCGCTGGCTGACTCGAGAAGGATCCCGACTCTGCACGGACTCAGTAGAAGAGCGGAGGCTGGCGCTCATTCCCCCCAGTCGGCAATGTCGCCATCATCCGTGATGGCGGAAAGCCAGCGGCAGAAGCCGCGAAAGAGACGGCGAAGAAGGGGAGGCCCCCGCCCAACCCATCAAACCGGCAAATACGGCAAATACGGCAAATACTCGCATTCAAAACGGTCCAGCCGCCGGGTGGGCAAGATCGTGAAACCTCAGGAGAATGGCTCTGACAGAAGCAAAAATCGGTCCGCGGCCGGAATCGACGACGGGGCTGACAACGAAAAAGGCACGCAGCTCAAGCCGCGTGCCTTTCCATCTGCCGAACGCAGAGGCGAACCGGGGAGGGCTACTCCGCCTCGGTCTCCGCCCGGTTCCCCTCTTCCTCGACGCCGATCATGCTGACGATCCGCTCGAGGTCGTCGACCGTGGCGAACTCGATCGTTATCTTGCCCTTGTTCCGGCCGATGTCGACCTTCACCCGGGTGTCGAAACGATCGGACAGACGGTCGGCCAGATCGTTCAGCGCAGGCGCGTGCACCTTCGCCCGCCGGGCCGGCGGCTTCTTCGCCGGGCTCTCGGACGGGGTGAGCCGGACCAGCTCCTCGGTCGCGCGGACCGACAGGCCCTCGGCGACGATGCGCAGGGCGAGCTTCTCCTGAGCCTCGCTGTCCTCGAGACCGAGCAGTGCCCGGGCGTGACCCGCCGACAGCACCCCGGCGGCGACCCGGCGCTGAACCGGCGCCGGCAGGCTCATCAGCCGGATGGTGTTGGAGATCTGCGGCCGACTGCGACCGATCCGCCGGGCCAGCTCCTCGTGTGTGGCGCCGAACTCCTCCAGCAGCTGCTGGTACGCCGCCGCCTCTTCCAGGGGGTTGAGATTGGCCCGGTGGATGTTCTCCAGCAGCGCATCCCGCAGCATCGCATCGTCACGGGTGTCCCGGATGATCGCCGGAATCGTGTCCCGTCCAACGGCCTGGGCGGCACGCCAGCGGCGCTCACCCATGACGAGCTCGAACCGGCCGTCGCCGACGTCCCGAACCACGATCGGCTGCAGGAAGCCGACCTCCTGGATCGAGGTCTTCAGCTCCTCCAGCGCCTCCTCGTCGAAGACGTGCCGCGGCTGCTTGGCGTTCGGCTCGATCGACGACACGGGCAGCTCGGCAAAGCGGGCCCCCGGCACCGGAGCAAGCTCATTCTCGGCGAGCACGGCCGGAGGCGTGGGAACGGCGGGTGCGATCGATCCGACCGCAGCAAGCGAAGCCGGCACGGCGGAGACCGGAGGCGCCGACACCGGCATCGACTCGGGTGCGACGACCGCCTCGGCGGGCGCTTCGGCAGCAGGCGCCGTGGGGATCAGTGCGCCTAGGCCGCGACCCAAGCCACCCCGCGGACGGTTCTTCATGCCGTGCCTCCTGTGTTGACGCCACGCATCGCGATCTCCAGAGCCGCTTCGAAGTAACTCGTTGCGCCTCGTGAACCCGGATCGTAGGTCATCACCGACTGACCATAGCTGGGAGCCTCCGAAACCCGCACGTTCCGGGGAATCACCGCGTTCAGGACCTTGGTCCCGAAGTGGTTGCGCACATCCTGCTCCACGGCGTCGGCCAGGCGCGTACGCCGGTCGTACATGGTCAGCAGAATGGTGGAGACGTCCAGCGTGGGGTTCAGGTGCTGGCGTACCAGGTTGATGTTGTTGATCAGCTGATTGAGACCCTCCAGCGCGTAGTACTCGCACTGGATCGGAATCAGCACCTCCTGCGCCGCACAGAGCGCGTTGACCGTCAGCAGACCGAGCGACGGCGGGCAGTCGATGAAGACGTAGTCGAACTTCTCCGGGTGGCCGGAGATCGCCCGGGACAGCCGAGACTCACGCGCCACCACCGAGACCAGCTCGATCTCCGCGCCGGCCAGGTCGATGGTCGCCGGCACGCAGAAGAGGTTCGGGATGCCCTCGACCTGCTGGGCCACCTCGGCCAGTGGCACATTGTCGATCAGGCAGTCGTAGACGTCCGGGACGCCGGCGTGGTGCGGCACGTTCAAACCGGTGGAGGCATTGCCCTGCGGGTCCAGGTCGACCACCAGCACCCGGTTGCCGTGAAGCGCGAGCGCCACGGCAAGGTTGACCGTGGTGGTGGTCTTACCGACGCCGCCCTTCTGGTTGGCGACGCAAATCACCCGTGGGTGGTCCGGCCGCGGCATGATGATCTCGCCGCTCGGATTCAGGATCTGCACAGCTCGCAACGCTTCCATGGCCAGGGGCGGATCGTCCTCATCCGCGCCCGGCGTTTCACGTGAAACATGCTCGTCGGGATGGCTCGGGGCCGCGGACACCGGCGTCGCCGAGGTCGAAGATGGGCCGTAACCGTACCCCGCGGAGGCCGATGGTTCGTATCCACCCACGCGAGGCTGTGGAACACCCTGCTCGGCGGGGTGGAGTCCGTTCATGCCCACTCCCGACTGCCGGTCGAGAGGCGACTCGGTTTCACGTGAAACACCGTACTCATGCACCGCTTTATCCCTGTTGGCTAGGAATGGGTCGGCCGGCGATTCGTGCGTCCCGGCGGGAGAGATCCGGTCAACACTATCGACGCCTGGCCAGCCTACGGCCGTCGGGCGAACGCCGCTATGCTCCGCAGCCGGATGAGTCGCGCGCAACGTTCCGCCCTCGACCTCCACGGAGGGCACAAAAGCCCAGACACCCGACACAAGGCGCATCGCTCCCCCGAGCTGGGCGCCCTCGGTCTCTCCAGCAACTTCCCAAGACCCTTTTCCGGTACGCCCGGAGCCCGCACCCAACCGCACCTCTCCCGTCTGGCCCCGCCCGCCCACGACAGGAGATTCACCGATTCCCTCCATAGGGGCGGCCCCGGAACCACCCGGGTGCACTATCGGCGCCGTCGTCCCGTCCTGAACGGAACCACCGGGTGCACTCCCCAGCCCTCGCCCGAGCCCGCCCACCGCGCGCCCGCCCCCGCGAACAGTCTTGGTTTCACGGGAAACATCCGGCCCGGACCCCGAACTCGAACGCTCCGGGAGAACCTCACCGGCGGGGTGCCCCTTCCGCCGATCCCGCTTACGCGCACCCCGCCTGCTGCCCATCTAGCCCCTCCGCGATCTCCTCCGCCCAGCCCCACGCCCACCGGCTCCGGAGTTCCCGGAGCCGGCCGCCCGCCCGGACGACGTCTTCTTCTCCCGTACCGGCACGACGTCCCGTTCCTTGACGATCTCGACCACCGTGGCGGGCGGCTCGATCAGCCCTTCCCCGCAGATCCGGATGACCGGCTCGCCGCCGCCGAGCCGCGCGATCGCCGCCGTGTGGTCGGCGATCTCCTCGGCCGCCGAGGACCCCTTCAGCGCCAGCAGCAGGCCCCCGGTACGGGCCAGCGGCAGGCACCAGCCGGCCAGCTTGTCGAGCGCCGCGACGGCCCGGGCGGTGACGATGTCGGCCGCCAGGTGACCGGCGACCTCCTCCGCACGCCCGCGCACGACCGTGACGTTGTCCAGGCCGAGCTCGTCGACCGCCTCGGTGAGGAAGGCGGTACGTCGTGCCAGCGGCTCCACCAGCGTGATCACCAGATCGGGTCGAGCCACTGCCAGCACGATACCGGGCAAACCAGCACCAGATCCGACGTCGACGACTGAAGACCCGAAAGGGAATAACTGGGACATAACACCGCAGTTGACCAGGTGCCTCTCCCAGAGCCGTGGCGTCTCCCGCGGCCCGATCAGGCCCCGCACCACGCCCTCGGTGGCGAGCAACTGCGTGAACCGCCCCGCGAGCTCCAACCGCTCCCCGAACACCTCGGCCGCGGCCCGGGCAACCTCCTCCGGCGGACGCCGGGCGTCGACCGGCGCCGGGTCGGCGGAGACCCCGGGAACATCGGAGGAGCCCACCGATGTGGACGAGGACGACGAGGAAACGGCGCCAGGATCCCCCGAGACCGGAGAACCGGAGCCCGGGGAGGGGACGGGACGGAGGCCGGGGCGTGACGCGTACCCGGAAGAAGTGGGTTGAGAAGTGGCGGGGAAAGACGTCGGCCCGGGCGAGGAAACGCCCGGGCCGAGGTCACCCGCGCCGTGGCGTGGGTCAGTCATGTCAGTCCGCCACACGCACCACGATGCGCCGGCTGGGCTCGACGCCCTCGGACTCGCTCTGCACGCCCGCGATCGCGTTGACCACGTCGTGCACGCACTTGCGCTCGAAGGCGGACATCGGCTCCAGGCGGACCGGCTCGCCGTGCTCCTTGACCTTCTCCACCGCGTTGCGGGCCACGGCGGCCAGCTCCTTACGGCGGCTGGCGCGGTAGCCGCCGATGTCCAGCAGCAGCCGGCTCGGCGAACCGGTGGCGCGGAAGATCGCCAGGCGGGTCAGCTCCTGAAGGGCCTCGAGGGTCGCGCCCCGCTGGCCGACGAGCGGCTGCAGCCGGCCGCCGACCACCTCGACCATCGGCCGGCCCGCGGAGACCAGCTCGTCGATGTCACCGTCGTAGTCGAGGATGTCGAGCAGACCCTCGATGTAGTCGGCCGCGATCTCGCTCTGCCGGAAGAGGTCGCTGTCCGAGGCGACGGTCTCCGACTTCTTAGCTTCCTCCGTGCCCTCGGCGGCCGGGGTCGCGGTCGTAGCGAGGGCCTCCGCCGATGAGTCGGAAGCGGGGGGAGTGCTGGTGTCGGTCACGGTCTCATCTCCGTTGTCACTCGGGCCCGACCGAGATCGGTCCGCTGTTTCCCGCGCCGCTCGATGTGCGTACGCGACACGGGGAGGTCTCTGCAAGGGGAGCGCGCGAGGTCCGGCGAACCGGACCCCGCGCCGCGATCATCCCTTGGGTTTGTTCGCCGGCCGGGTGCCCTTCTTCGGGTTCACCGGTTTGGCACCGGGCTTGGGCGCCAGGGCCTTGGTGTCCACCACCGGGCCGACCGGCTCCGGGGCGGGCTTGCGGCCGAAGAGGCCACCGGTCCGCGCCGGCTGCACCGGGTTCTTGGCGTCACCGGAACGATTCGCCGAGCCGGACGACGTGCGGGCCGCCGAGCCGGCCTTGTTCGCGGTCTGCGGCGGCGGGAACTTGCGGAGCACCCACTGCTGCTGGGCCAGGGTGAAGAGGTTGTTGGTCACCCAGTAGATGACGACACCGATCGGGAACAGCGAACCGGAGATCAGCAGCGAGAACGGGATGCCGTAGAGCATCAGCCGCTGGACCATCTTCTGCTGCGGGTCCTCGGCCCAGCCGGTCTTGAGGATCATCTGACGGCTGGTGAGGAACGTGGTCGCCATCATCGTCAGGATCAGGATGCCGGCGAGGAT
The DNA here is from genome assembly GCF_040681165.1 of Actinoplanes sp. NPDC051851. Taxonomy (NCBI): domain Bacteria; kingdom Bacillati; phylum Actinomycetota; class Actinomycetes; order Micromonosporales; family Micromonosporaceae; genus Actinoplanes; species Actinoplanes sp. NPDC051851. The sequence goes on from NZ_JBFAYF010000001.1 coordinate 371,310, forward strand.
CTTCACCGTGGTGGCGTTGGCGCCGAGCGCGTCGAGCTCCGCCTGAGTCGAGCCGAACTTGGCACTGATCGGCACGTTGAAGAGGTGCGCACCGGCGGCGCTGTTGAACTGCTCCAGCGACCAGCCGTACAGCACCTTGAACTTGTCCGAGAGGTTCGGGTTCAGGTGGCGCAGCACGTGGAAGAGGCCGAGGAAGACCGGAATCTGCAGGAACATCGGAAGGCAGCCCATCAGCGGGTTCGCCTTCTCCGTCCGGTACAGCTCCATCATTTCCTTCTGGAGCGTCTCCCGGTCACCCTTGTGCTTCTCCTGCAGCTCCTTGACCTTCGGCTGCAGCGCCTGCATGGCGCGCTGGCTCTTGATCTGCTTGACGAAGACCGGGAAGAGGATGACGCGCAGCGTCACCACCAGGAAGAAGATCGAGAGGACCCAGGCCCAGTTGGTCCCGAGCACGCGACCGTCGGATACCCCGATCGCGTCCCAGAGGGCGTGCCAGCGGAGGAGGATCCACGAAATGGCGTAGTAGATCCAGTCGAGACTCAATCTAAGCTCCAGTCACATCGGCAGGACGGTGACGGATCGGGTCAGGCACCGGGTCGTACCCGCCAGGGTGGAAGGGATGACAACGTAAGAGCCGCCAGATCGCCAGGCCCGTACCCTTCAACGCACCGTGCCGCGCCAGCGCCTCCTGGGCGTACGCGCTGCACGAGGGGTAGAACCGACAGCGGGCCGGCAGCGCCGGACTCAAGTATCGACGGTACGCGACGACCGCAGCCGTCATGAGCCGGGCAGCCAGGCTCATCGCGGTCTCCGGGGCCTGCGCGCCGCCGCCAGGGCCCCCTCCAGATCGGCACCGAGCGCGGCACTGGTCGCGTCGGCCGCGGGGGGTAGTGCCCGGACCACCAATGAGGTGCCGTCGGGCAGCCCGTCCAGCAGGGGACGGACCAGGTGCCGCAGTCGCCGGCGGACCCTGTTGCGCACCACCGCGTTTCCCACTGCTTTGGATACGACGAAGCCGGCACACGCCGTGGAGGCGTGCGCCGGCTCATCGTCGATAAGCAGGTGAACGACCAGGGTCCCGCGACCGGCTCGACGGCCACCACGGATCGCCGCGGCGAAGTCCGCGCTACGCCGTACGCGTTGCGCTGCGGACAGCACGACTACCTGGACATTCCGACCTGATCAGCGTCAGCTGTCAGGCCGAGAGGGTCCCGCGGCCCTTAGCCCGGCGGGAGGAAAGGATGGCGCGACCGGCACGGGTGCGCATGCGCAGCCGGAAGCCGTGGGTCTTGGCGCGCCGGCGGTTGTTCGGCTGGTAAGTGCGCTTGCTCACGTCAGAACTCCGTCTTCGTACTTCGACCAGGGGGCATCCGCTGCAAGACGCCACTTTAGCAGAGTGCGGCGGAGCAACCGCTCAACCCTACGCAGGGCGGTTGCAGTGGTCAACCATATCCTGGGTCGGCACGCCGACATGGGGGAACCCCCAGGAGAATCGCCTGGTCCTTCCACGCACAAAGTGAATCTTTTCCTGCCCTCGTGCAGGGGTGGTCCGCAGGGCGGTTGTAGTAGCACGGCAGCCGCTGTTAGCGTGCGCGGTTGCTGGTCTTACCCGGTCGTTCGCATACCGCGAAGCGGCGGCCAAAACCGGACAAGCAGGTGGATCGTTCGCCACGGTGAGCCTGTTTTCAGCCCGCGCCGCTACAGGCTCCGGTAAATCTGCCGACGTTCCGGCCGGGAGCGCCACCGGCTCCGCCACGGGTTGTGGATAACCTGTGGATAGCAGGTGGCGCCGTGCGTGTTCAGCACGTTAACTGTGCTGGGCTGAGGTAGCCGGAACAGGCACCAGGCGGAAGGCCGGACACAAACTCCACCGGGGGTCGGTGGCGATGGGGGTGGCGCGGCGGTGACCGATCAGGTCGACCTGAGCGGGGTGTGGCAGGACACGTTGGGCGAATTGTCCGACGAAATCGCCTCACCTCAGCAGCGCGCCTATCTTCAGCTCACCCGACTGCGGGCGATCGTCGAGGACACCGCCCTGCTATCCGTTCCGGACGCGTTCACCCGTGACGTGATCGAGTCCCGGCTCCGCCCGGCGATCACCGAGGCCCTGACCCGCCGTCTCAACCGCCCCATCCAGGTGGCCGTGACCGTACGTCCCCCGGAGGACGGCACGGGTATGCCCGGCACCGTCTACGGCAGCCCGGTCGAGCCCGCCCCGCCGGCGTTCGAGGAGCCGCAGCCCCGGCACTACGCCGAGCCCCCGCAGTACCCGAACGGCTCGTTCCAGCAGGAGCTGCCCGCCTACCCGGGGCATGGGCGGACACCCGAGCTGCCGTATCAGCAGCCGCCCGCCTTCGGGCCCCCGGACCGGACCCCCGAGGATTATCCGACCGGCTCGGCACAGCACTCCACGCTGCCCCCGGCGTACCCGAGAAACGTGCCCTCCGCCCGCGACGGCCAGGAAGCACTCTTCGCGGACCCGATGCCGCCCACCATGCCACCGACGATGCCGCAGGCATCGCCGCTGCCGCAGACGCCGATGAACCATCCGGCCGGCGCGCGCATCCCGGAGAAGACGCCCGAGTACGAGACCCCGCAGTCCCCGAACGAGTCGTCGGCCCAGCGGCACCCGGCCGACCCCGCCGCGCTGCGGGAGAACCAGCGGCACCCCGCCGAGCCGGTCCTCCCGGTCCGCCGGGACGACCCGATGCTGCGCCGTGATGAGCAGATGCTTCGCCGGGACGAGCAGATGCCGAGCCGCGCCGGGGACAACGGGCCCGGGCGTCCCCCGGTCGACCTGCGCGTCCCGGGCAGCAACCCGCGGCCGGGCGGCCAGGACGGGAACCGCCTCAACCCGAAGTACATGTTCGAGACGTTCGTCATCGGCTCGTCCAACCGGTTCGCGCACGCCGCGGCGGTGGCCGTCGCGGAGTCACCGGCCAAGGCGTACAACCCGCTGTTCATCTACGGCAGCTCCGGGCTGGGCAAGACCCACCTCCTGCACGCGATCGGCCACTACGCCACCACACTGGGCCACGCCCGTTCGGTGCGCTACGTGTCGACCGAGGAGTTCACCAACGATTTCATCAACAGCCTGCGGGACGACAAGACCCAGGCGTTCCAGCGCCGCTACCGCGACGTCGACATCCTGCTGATCGACGACATCCAGTTCCTGGAGAACCGCGAGCGGACGCAGGAGGAGTTCTTCCACACCTTCAACACGCTGCACAACGCCAACAAGCAGATCGTGATCAGCTCGGACCGCTCGCCGCGGCAGCTGGCCACCCTCGAGGACCGGATGCGCACCCGCTTCGAGTGGGGCCTGCTCGCCGACATCCAGCCACCGGACCTCGAGACGCGTATCGCCATCCTGCAGAAGAAGGCCGCCCAGGAGCGGATGTACGCCCCCGACGACGTGCTGGAGTTCATCGCGTCCCGGGTCTCCAACTCGATCCGCGAGCTCGAGGGCGCCCTCATCCGGGTGACGGCATTCGCCAGCCTGACCCGCTCCCCGGTGCAGTTGTCACTGGCCGAGGAGGTCCTGCGCGACTTCATGCCGGACGGCGCCGGCCCGGAGATCACCGCCGACCAGATCATGGTCTCCACCGCCGACTACTTCGGAGTCTCGCTGGAGGACCTGCGCGGCCATTCCCGCAGCCGCGTCCTGGTCAACGCCCGCCAGGTCGCGATGTACCTCTGCCGCGAGCTGACCGACCTCTCCCTGCCCCGCATCGGCCAGGCGTTCGGCGGCCGCGACCACACCACGGTCATGCACGCCGACCGCAAGATCCGCCAGCACATGGCCGAACGCCGCTCGCTCTACAACCAGATCGCCGAACTGACAAACCGCATCAAACAAAACACCTGATCTCTCGGGTACGCGGCCTCCTCGCTCTCAACCGCACCTGGCCCCGCCCCCGCTTCGCGGCCGGCGGCCAGGCGTTCCGTCCCGCCCTCACCCGGCCGCCGGTCTGAGCTGCCCACCTCACGCCACGTGCTACCCGCTCACCACTCGGCAGCAGCGCGGTGCACGCACACGATCGACCCCGCTGGCCCATTCCGGCGGGACCGTCGCCGGTGGGGTCGCGGGGGTGGGCGTTCCCGGTCATGGTCCGGGTCGGGGGTTATCCACAGCCAGGGTTCGTCCACAGGGCCCCGGGCCAAGATCACCGTTTTCTGCCACTGTTCCGTGAGGGATGGGGGTTTCCCCCGGTCGGGGTGGGCCCCGACCGGCCGGACTTGATCAACATTTCATGATCAACTACGGGTTGGATCTTGGTGGCTGGTGCTCAGGGGTGTGTCGGCGGGCTGGAGTGACCCGTGAGCGCCAGCTTTCCCGGCGCGGCTGGCGTTCACGGGTCACTCGGAGCGCCCGAGACACCCCGGATCGCCAGCCGACCGTGGCCGAGGCACCCCGGAGCGCCAGCCGGACCGGCCGAGGCACCCTGGACGGCCGGCCCACCGCCTGCGGGCACGCCGCCCGGCGGGCCCGCGACCGAAACCTGGCCGACCGAAACCCGGCCGATGGAATCGGCGATCCGCGGGGGCGAGTGTTCCGGACGGGCACTCGCCGCGGGATCCGGCGTCCCACCCGGGCGGTCCAGAAATGACCAGCAGCGTCACGATCTCCTTCGAGCCGGACGGTGGGGGACTCAATGACGGATCGTGGACCCCTGGCGCCCTCCCTGGGGCCGGACACGCACACGGTCCCCGATCGGGTGCGTCTGCCGCCCACCATCCACAGCGTCGTGTGCGTTCGACGTCTCCACGGCCGAACGCCGCTCGTCGACCACCTCCACGGCCGAGCGCCGCTCGCCGACCACCTCCGCGGCCGAACGTCGCTCGCCGACGTCGCTCGCCGGGGTCTCACCGCCGGTGACGGCTGTGCCGGGGCCCTGGGGACAGCCTGTGGAAACAGTCGGGACGAATGTTTTCCACAGCCCTGAATCCTGGCGTCCTCGCAGGTCAGCAGGGTTATCCCCAGTCATTGACAACCGGAGGGCGGGGAAGCACCGGAGCGCATTCCACAGACCGGATGCGGGGGTTCCGTGGAGTAGGCGAATGACAACGGAAACGTGACTAGACGACGCCAGACAATGGGCTTCCCGCGTTATCCACAGGCTTTAGTCACGTGCAAAGATAGTCAGCTGATCGGCTCTGACCAGCAGTAACACTAGTTATACCCAGGTTATCCACGGGTTCTACACCGGGTTTTCCACAGATTCACCCACAGTTTGAAGCTTTAACCAATTTGATCGACGCTGGTCAACGCCTATTTTTGAGTACGGTCCGGGGCCTCTTGTCAACGTCGGGACGGGTCAGTTTCGTGCCAACGTTGTCCACAGCTATCCACAGGCGTCCACAGGCGTTTTCCCCAGACGGTGGATAACGAGGGCCCTCGTTATCCACAGACAGTGGACTAGTTCTGTGGAAATCGATGTGGACAGACACGGACGGTCACAGGGCCTTGCCCAGTGTCTGTGGACGGCTGTGGATATCCTGTTGAAGGATCTGGGGACAACGAAGCGGTACCGTCCCAGCGTTATCCACAGGTCGGGGGATAAACCCCGTGGATAACCGGTGGATAACCAGTGGATAGCCGTGGACAACGTCTCCAGACGATCAAGCCTGTGGACAAACACCGGAGTTTGTACCCCGGTTACCCACATGTGATTCACCGGTGGATAACTCTCTGACCAGCACTAACGCAGGTTTTCCACAGTATGCACAGGCCCTATGATTACGACTTATCTCTCTCTAATAGAAGAACAAAAAGCAATGATCAGCGTTGTGGAAGGTGTGGTTGCTCCGCTTCCAGCTGGGCTCGGGGCAAGGTCTGATCAGCACCAGAAGCAAGGCCGGAGCGACTCGCCCCTCCGGTTCGGCGTACGGCACCGGAGACTGAGGTCTTTGCCAGGCCTTCGAGAGCCGGTGCTCGTGGCACCGGGGTCGGGCGCGCACAGAGAGCACCGGAGCCATAGAGTTCAGTGGGGTCCACGCCCCGTAGAGGAAGCATCGCGGAGGACAGCATGAAGTTCCGGGTGGAGCGAGACGCACTCGCCGACGCCGTGGCCTGGACAGCCAAGAGCCTGCCCAGCCGGCCATCGGTTCCGGTGCTCGCCGGCGTCCTGCTCCGGGTCACCGACGGGCGCCTGCAGGTGTCCGGCTTCGACTACGAGGTCTCCAGCCAGGTGACCGTCGAGGTCCAGGCCGACGCCGACGGCGCCGCACTGGTCTCCGGTCGGCTGCTCGCCGAGATCACCAAGGCGCTGCCGGGCAAGCCGGTGGACATCGCCGCGGTCGGTGCGCATCTGGAGCTCGTCTGCGGGAGCGCCCGTTTCACGCTCCCCACGATGCCCGTGGAGGACTATCCGGCCCTTCCGGAGATGCCGTCCAGCACCGGGACTGTCGACGCCGCTACGTTCGCCTCAGCGGTTTCGCAGGTCGCCATCGCGGCGGGCCGGGACGAGACGCTGCCGATGATGACCGGCGTCCGCCTGGAGCTGAACGGCACCAAGATGGCGATGCTCGCCACGGACCGCTATCGGCTCGCCATGCGCGAGATCGACTGGAACCCGGACGACCCGGAGATCAGCCTCAACGCCCTCGTCCCGGCGAAGACGCTGAACGACACCGCGAAGGCGCTCGGCCCGATCGGCGGCTCGGTGACCCTGGCTCTCGCCCAGGGCAGCGCCGGCGAGGGCATGATCGGCTTCGCCGGTGGTACCCGGCGCACGACCAGCCGCCTGCTGGACGGCGCGAACTACCCGCCGGTGCGCTCCCTGTTCCCGGCGTCGCACAACTCCGATGCCAGGGTCAGCGTCGCCGCCCTGGTCGAGGTGGTCCGCCGCGTGGCCCTGGTCGCCGAGCGCACCACCCCGGTGCTGCTCAGCTTCGGGGAGGACGGCCTGGTGGTCGAGGCCGGCACGACCGAGGAGGCGCGGGCGAGCGAGGCCATGGAGGCCGAGTTCACCGGCGAGGGGTTGACCATCGGCTTCAACCCGCAGTACCTGATCGACGGCCTGCAGAACCTCGGTGCCCCGACCGCGGTGCTCTCGTTCGTCGACGCGTTCAAGCCCGCTGTGATCTCGCCCGCGGGCGAAAGCGGCGAAATCATCCCGGGATACCGCTATCTGATCATGCCGATCCGGGTAACGCGCTGATACTGAGCGAGGAACATTCGCGTCATCTAGGGGGAAGACCATGCAACTCGGCCTGATCGGTCTCGGCCGAATGGGTGGGAACATGCGGGACCGACTTCGTGCCGCGGGGCACGAGGTCGTCGGCTATGACCAGAACAAGGACATCAGCGACGCAGCCGACCTGGCCGACCTGGCCGGGAAGCTGTCAGCGCCGCGAGTCATCTGGACCATGGTCCCGTCCGGCCAGATCACCGAGGACACCATCGACGCCCTCGCCGAGGTGCTGTCGCCCGGCGACATCATCATCGACGGCGGGAACTCCAAGTTCACCGACGACGCCCCGCGTGCCGAACGGCTCGCGAAGAAGGGCATCAAGTACATGGACGTCGGCGTCTCCGGCGGCGTCTGGGGCAAGACCAACGGGTACGCCCTGATGGTCGGCGGCGACAAGGAGACGGTGGCGCACTGCATGCCGATCTTCGAGGCGCTGAAGCCGGCCGGTGAGTTCGGTTTCGCCCACGCGGGCGGCCCGGGCGCCGGCCACTACGCCAAGATGGTGCACAACGGCATCGAGTACGGCCTGATGCACGCGTACGCCGAGGGGTACGAGATCCTCGAGGCGTCCGAGCACATCGACGACGTGCCGGCGGTCATCAAGAGCTGGCGGGAGGGGAGCGTCGTGAAGTCGTGGCTGCTCGACCTGCTGGATCGGGCCCTCGACGAGGACCCGAAGCTGGCCGCCCTGAAGGGGTACGCCGACGACACCGGCGAGGGCCGCTGGACCGTCGACGAGGCCGTCCGCCTCGCCGTGCCGGCCCACGTCATCTCCGCGTCGCTCTTCGCCCGGTTCGCGTCCCGCCAGGACGACTCGCCGGCGATGAAGGCCGTCGCGGCGCTCCGCAACCAGTTCGGCGGCCACGCCGTCAAGCGCTGACCCATGCACGTACGCCGGGTCGAGCTCGTCGACTTCCGTTCCTACGAGCGGGTTGCCGTCGATCTCGATTCCGGCGTGTCCGTGCTGGTGGGCCAGAACGGCATGGGCAAGACCAACCTCATCGAGGCCCTCGGCTACGTGGCCACTCTGGACAGTCACCGGGTGGCGACCGACGCGCCACTGGTCCGGGCGGGGGCCGCCTCGGCGGTGATCCGGTGCGCGGTGGTCCACGATGGACGAGAGCTCCTGGTCGAGCTGGAGATCGTCCCCGGCAAGGCGAACCGGGCACGCCTGAACCGTTCTCCGGTACGCCGTCCCCGTGAGGTGCTCGGCGCCCTGCGGATGGTGCTCTTCGCCCCGGAGGACCTCGAACTGGTCCGCGGCGACCCCTCCGAGCGGCGCCGCTACCTCGACGATCTCCTCGTCGCCCGGCAGCCGCGGTTCGCCGGGGTACGCGCCGACTACGACCGGGTGGTCAAGCAGCGCAACGCCCTTCTGCGGACGGCGTACCTGACCCGGAAGGTGGGCGGGAACCGCGGGCAGGACCTCTCCACGCTGGCGGTCTGGGACCAGCACCTGGCCCACCACGGCGCGGAGCTGCTGGCCGGGCGTCTGGAGCTGGCCGCGGCGCTCGGGCCACACCTGACCAAGGCGTACGACGCGGTGGCCGCCGGGCGGACGGCCGCCTCGATCGCGTACGCGTCCCGCCTCGGTGAATCGCTCACCCCGGACCGGTCCGCGCTGGAGGCGGCGCTCCTCGCCTCCCTCGAAGAACGCCGGACCGCGGAGATCGAGCGGGGCACCACGCTGGTCGGGCCACACCGGGACGACCTGACGCTGACGCTCGGCGAGCTGCCGGCCAAGGGGTACGCGAGCCACGGCGAGTCCTGGTCGTTCGCGCTGGCGCTGCGGCTGGCGGCGTACGACCTGCTGCGCTCGGACGGGATCGAGCCGGTGCTGGTGCTCGACGACGTCTTCGCCGAGCTGGACGGCGGGCGCCGGGATCGGCTGGCTGCCCTGGTCTCGGACGCCGCCCAGCTCCTGGTCACCTGCGCGGTCCCCGAGGACGTGCCGGCCAGCCTGCGCGGCGCTCGCTACGACGTGACGACCGGCGCGGTGACCCGAGCGGTCTGACCCGCCGTGTACGGATTCCGGTCACCCCGCCTGCGGGGCCACCTTTTTGCGCTCGAAGGTCACATGTCGGCGGATCGTGGGTAGGTGACGGCCGGGGTGCCACGGGCTGCGGGCTGCGTCGTGCACGACGCGTGCGGGCCGTGGGCGGCGTGCGGGCGGGAGTAAGGCGGGCGGTGAGCGGATCGGGGTGGGTGAGCGTGTGGGGCGCGAACGGGGTTCAGCGGGGCGTGTGGGGAGTTTGGGGTGTGATCTCGGGGGCGAGGGTGGGTGCGGGGTGTTCGGGGACTCTCGGGCTCGCTGAGACGATTCTTCGGGCGGAGTGTGGCGGGGCGGGGAAAGCGCCATGATTGCTGGGACTCTGGGTGGGGGTGTGTCAGCCTTGGGGTCTTGCCGAGGCGGGCGGGAGTTCACGATGTGGTCGGGGAGGATGCTGTGCCGCGGAGTGAGCGCAGATCGGTGAACGGGCGCCCGGCGGAGGCGGCCGACGGCGTGAACGACGCGGGGAAAGTGGGGAACGCGGCGGGCGCGGGGAACGGCCAGAATGCCGGGCCCGAGGCGTTTCACGGTGTCGGGGACGGGAAGGCCGGGCCGGAGCTGGCGCGCGCCGTGCTCGACGCCGCGCTGGCGAAACGGCGCGAGGCCATGCGGAAGCCACGGAGGCGGACCGGGGCGGGCGGCGGCGAGAAGCGGCTGCGCGGGTACTCCGGGCCGGGGCCGGACCCGCGGGATCCCCAGCTCTTCGGGACGGTGCTGGAACGGCTGATGAAGGCGCGCGGCTGGGAGAAGCCGAAGGCCGAGGCGACCGTCTTCGGGGCCTGGGAGAAGGTCGTCGGGGAGGACATCGCCTCGCACAGCCGGCCGCTGAAGCTGGAGGGTGGGGTGCTCACCGTCGAGGCGGAGTCCACGGCCTGGGCCACCCAGCTGCGGATGCTGACCGGGCGGCTGCTGAAGCAGATCGCCGACGAGGTCGGGCACAACGTGGTGACCAGGCTGAACATCCACGGGCCGGCGGCGCCGTCGTGGAGCCGGGGCACGCTGCGGGTGCAGGGGCGCGGTCCGCGGGACACCTACGGCTGAGTGAGGCCTGAGCGGCTATATCGGTCGATGGCGGGCACCGGGCCGAGTGGCGGTGGCTGGTGACGGTCGTCGCGGTGCCCGGTGCGTTCGCCCGGCGCCGGCGAGCCCGCGCTGGGTGGTGCGGCCCGTGCCGACGGGGCGGGGATTGATGTCCGTGCGGGCGGGGCGGGCGGCGAGGCCGGTGGGGGCGGGGCGAACGCGGGGTGAGCGCGACCGCTCACGCACGTGGAGGGCCAGGGGCAGCGAAGCTGGGCCCCGGCCCGACCCTCGGCGGGAGCAGCGGTCTGTACGCCCCACCCAGCCGCGACAGGAGGTTCTCAATAGTCCGCGAAGACAGCGAAACCGCGCTCGGCGCAACGGCGATAGAAACCGGCCAGGACGGCCAGCTCGGTGCGGGCGAAGCTCCAGTGCGGGGCGTTGCCGGCGTCGTCGCGCAGCGCGGCCATCCGGTGGTCGAGCCAGCGCAGCTGCTGCTCGGGGAGGCGGCCGCCGGCGATCGCGGTGCGCATCACCTCGGCGACCGTGTCGAAGGTGACCAGGTCGCCGAACTTCTCGTGGCCCTCGACGAAGCGTTCCAGGCCGCCGGCGATCCAGGCGCAACCGTCCGGATCGATCACCGGGTCCTCGTCCTCGGCGGCGGCGTCGGTGGCGTAGAGCACACCGGCCAGACCCAGGAGAAGATCGACCAGTTCCGTGTACGCGGTCGCGCGCACCGTCCCGGTCTTGGCGATGTGCAGTGCCAGCGCCCCCGTCGGTGCGGCGATCTCGGGCGCGTCCGCGATCGCGCCGAAGTCGACGAACTCGGCGGGAGCCACCGGGTCGTAATACTGGTTCGTCCGCGGCCAGTGCACCGCCACGTTGTCCAGGCCCTTGTCGTGCGCCATCGGGGCAAACCCTTCCTCGACCTGACCTTGCGGCAGCCTGCGCCGAACTACTCCCGCGCGGGCGAGGCTACGACACCACCGTCTGCCGGGCACAGGCAGTGTCGCAGCGAGTGCCGGGCGGCGGTGGCAGGCGCGCCAGACCGGTGAAACAGCCGCAGCCGTTTGCCATTGTGCGGGGTGGCTGTTCCGTGTAGGGGGAGACGTGGGTAGCGGCTTGAATCGCGCTACGTGTCTCTCAGGCACCCGGAAGGGGTGCCGCACCCTCGCCAACTCGTTTCGGCGGAGTAGGATTGACAGTGACCGGGAAAACTGTGCTTGACGGTGGCGGAGCTGCTACGCGCAGCCACCTTCGTCACGCTATGCGGTTTTTCCAGCCGATCACGATCCGCGGGCCGACCGCGGCGACCGGCGTGCACGGTTCCACCGGTGGTCCGCTCTCCCCGCGGTGTCATCTGTGCTGCTTCCGTGCGTGCCGAACCCGCCGCCGACGAGTCCGCCAACCCCGTGCGGGGTCCCTCGGGGCCCGGTGCGAGAAAGTGGCCGAGGGTGGCAGAGAACAAGCAGGAATACGGCGCCGAGTCGATTACCGTGCTCGAGGGCCTGGAAGCGGTTCGCAAGCGTCCCGGTATGTACATCGGCTCGACCGGTGAGCGCGGTCTGCACCACCTGGTCTGGGAGGTCGTGGACAACGCGGTCGACGAGGCGCTGGCCGGCTTCTGCGACACGATCGACGTGGTTCTGCTCGCCGACGGCGGGGTCTCGGTCACCGACAACGGCCGTGGTTTCCCGGTCGACCTGCACCCCAAGCTGAAGAAGCCCGGCGTCGAGGTGGCGCTGACCGTGCTGCACGCCGGCGGCAAGTTCGACGGCCAGGCGTACAAGGTCTCCGGTGGTCTGCACGGCGTCGGCGTCTCGGTGGTGAACGCGCTCTCCAGCCGGATGGCTGTCGAGATCCACAAGGTCGGCTTCGTCTGGCGGCAGAAGTACACCGCCTCCGTCCCGAGCGAGCTGATCAAGGGCGAGACGACCGAGCACACCGGTTCGACCGTGCAGTTCTGGCCGGACCCGGACGTCTTCGAGACGGTGGAGTTCGACCGCCAGACGATCTACCGCCGGCTTCAGGAGATGGCGTTCCTGAACCGTGGGCTGACCATCAACTTCGTCGACGAGCGGCCCCAGTCGGCCGAGGACGACGGCGGGGCCTACAAGGTCACCTTCATGTACGCGGGTGGCATCTCGGACTTCGTCCGGCACCTGAACGCCACCAAGAGCGCCATCCACAAGACGGTCATCGAGTTCGGCACCGAGGACAACGACGCCGGCATGGGTGTCGAGATCGCCATGCAGTGGAACGAGTCGTACGGCGAGTCGGTCTACACCTTCGCCAACCGGATCAACACCCACGAGGGCGGCACCCACGAGGAGGGCTTCCGCGCCGCGCTGACGACGATCGTCAACAAGTACGGCACCGAGAAGAAGTTCCTCAAGGGTGACCAGAAACTGTCCGGTGAGGACATCCGCGAGGGTCTCGCCGCGATCATCTCGGTGACCCTGCGCGAGCCGCAGTTCGAGGGACAGACCAAGACGAAGCTCGGCAACACCGACATGAAGAGCTTCGTGCAGAAGGTCGCGAACGAGCAGCTCGCCGACTGGTTCGACCGCAACCCGGCGGATGCCAAGCTGATCATCACGAAGGCCGACCAGGCGGCCCGTGCCCGGCTCGCCGCCCAGCAGGCCCGCAAGCTGGCCCGCCGCAAGTCGCTGCTGGAGTCCGGCTCGATGCCGGGCAAGCTGGCCGACTGCCAGTCCACCGACCCGCGCGAGACCGAGCTGTTCATCGTCGAGGGCGACTCGGCCGGCGGCTCGGCCAAGTCCGGCCGGGAGAGCCGCATCCAGGCGATCCTGCCGATCCGCGGCAAGATCCTGAACGTGGAGAAGGCCCGGATCGACCGGGTGCTGAAGAACAACGAGGTCCAGGCGCTGATCACGGCGATGGGCACCGGCATCCACGACGAGTTCGACATCGGCAAGCTGCGGTACCACAAGATCATCCTGATGGCCGACGCCGACGTCGACGGCCAGCACATCCAGACGCTGCTGCTCACCCTGCTGTTCCGGTTCGTCCGGCCGCTGGTCGAGCACGGGCACGTCTACCTGGCCTCCCCGCCGCTGTACAAGATCAAGTGGAACAAGCGGGGCGACGACGCGCAGTACGCGTACTCCGACCGGGAGCGGGACGGGCTGATCGCGCTGCGCCAGCAGAAGAAGGCGAACGCCAAGCCGGACGACATTCAGCGGTTCAAGGGTCTCGGCGAGATGAACTTCCACGAGCTCTGGGACACCACGATGAACCCGGACACCCGGACGCTGCGCCAGGTGACCCTCGACGACGCCGCCGTGGCGGACGAGTTGTTCAGCGTGCTGATGGGCGAGGACGTCGAGGCTCGGCGATCGTTCATCCAGCGCAACGCGAAGGACGTCCGGTTCCTCGACATCTGACGAGACATCTGACGCGACGGTCGACGCGACGGTTGACGAGGCCGTTGCCGAGACAGTCGACCAGTCGTCACGTGTCCACAGGCAGTGGCCACTTTCCACAGTGTTATCCACAGCAATTTGCGGGCCTTGAGCCGCATATGTCTGGTTTCACCTTGAGTAAGGGTTAACAGTGACTGACACTCCCGAACCCCCTGACGGCGACGAAACCCAGGAGGAGACCGGCGGCGGTGTGACCCAGCGCGTCGAGCCCGTAGGCCTCGAAGTCGAGATGCAGCGCTCGTACCTCGACTACGCGATGAGCGTCATCGTCGGCCGTGCGCTGCCCGACGTCCGCGACGGCCTGAAGCCCGTGCACCGCAAGATCCTGTACGCCATGTACGACGCCGGTTTCCGTCCCGACCGCGGGTACGTGAAGTGCGCGCGCGTGGTCGGCGACGTGATGGGCAACTACCACCCGCACGGTGACTCGTCGATCTACGACGCCCTGGTCCGGATGGGGCAGCCCTGGTCGCTGCGGTACCCGCTGATCGACGGCAACGGCAACTTCGGTTCGCCCGGCAACGACCCGCCGGCGGCCATGCGGTACACCGAGTCGAAGCTGTCCCAGCTGGCAATGGAGATGCTGCGGGACATCGACGAGGACACCGTCGACATGCAGGACAACTACGACGGGCGTACCAAGGAGCCGACGATCCTGCCGGCCCGGTTCCCGAACCTGCTGGTGAACGGCTCCGAGGGCATCGCGGTCGGCATGGCCACCAAGATCCCGCCGCACAACCTGCGGGAGATCGCGGCCGCCGTCCAGTGGTGCCTGGACAACATCGACGCGGACGAGGCCACCACGCTCGAGGCGCTGCTGGAGATCGTCAAGGGGCCGGACTTCCCGACCTACGGCCTGATCGTCGGACAGCAGGCGATCCAGGACGCGTACCGGACCGGGCGCGGCTCGATCCGGATGCGCGCGGTCGTCGAGGTGGAGGAGGACGCGCGCGGCCGGCCGTGTCTCGTGGTCACCGAGTTGCCGTACCAGGTGAACCCGGACAATCTGGCCGAGCGGGTCGCCGAGCTGGTCAAGGAGGGCAAGCTCACCGGTATCGCGGACATCCGGGACGAGTCGTCCGGTCGTACCGGTATGCGCCTGATCCTGGTGCTCAAGCGCGACGCGGTCGCCAAGGTGGTGCTGAACAACCTCTACAAGCACACCCAGTTGCAGGAGACCTTCGGCGCCAACATGCTGGCGCTGGTCGACGGGGTGCCGCGGACGCTCAACCTGGCGCAGTTCATCCGGTACTACGTCGAGCACCAGATCGAGGTCATCCGCCGGCGGACCGCGTACCGGCTGCGCAAGGCCGAGGAGCGGGCGCACATCCTGCGCGGTCTGGCCAAGGCCCTCGACATGCTCGACGAGGTCATCGCGCTGATCCGGCGCTCGCCCACGGTGGAGGACTCCCGCCAGGGCCTGATGACGCTGCTCGACGTCGACGAGATCCAGGCCACCGCGATCCTCGACATGCAGCTGCGCCGCCTCGCCGCCCTGGAGCGGCAGCGGATCGTCGACGAGCTCGCGAAGATCGAGCTGGAGATCGCCGACTTCAAGGACATCCTCGCCAAGCCGGAGCGGCAGCGGGCGATCATCTCGGACGAACTCGGCGAGATCGTCCAGAAGTTCGGGGACGAGCGGCGCACCCAGATCATCCCGTTCGACGGCGAGGTCTCCATGGAGGACCTCATCACGCGGGAAGACGTTGTGGTGACGATCACACGTACCGGATACGCGAAGCGCACCAAGGTCGATCTGTACCGGTCGCAGAAGCGCGGCGGCAAGGGCGTGAGCGGCGCTTCCCTGCGCCAGGACGACATCGTCTCGCACTTCTTCGTGATCTCGACGCACGACTGGATGCTCTTCTTCACGAACAAGGGCCGGGTGTACCGGGCGAAGGCGTACGAGCTGCCCGAGGCGGCCCGCGTCGCGAAGGGACAGCACGTCGCGAACCTGCTGGCCTTCCAGCCGGACGAGCACATCGCCCAGGTCATCCAGATCCCGAACTACCAGGTCGCGCCCTACCTTGTGCTCGCCACCAAGAATGGGCTCGTGAAGAAGACCCGCCTGGACGAATTTGACTCCAACCGCAGCGGTGGCATCATCGCCATCAACCTGCGGGAGGATGACGAGTTGGTGGGCGCGGCACTGGTGGCACCTGAGGAAGACCTCTTGCTGGTCTCCAAGAAGGCGCAGGCCATCCGCTTCAACGCGACCGACGAGGCGCTACGCCCGATGGGCCGCGCGACGTCCGGTGTGATCGGTATGCGATTCGGCGACAACGACGAGCTCCTGGCGATGGAAGTGGTTCGCGAGGATCTGGATGTGTTGGTCGCCACCGATGGTGGGTATGCGAAGCGCACACCCATCGAGGAGTATCCGGTACAGGGACGTGGCGGCAAGGGGGTGCTCACCGCGAAGATCACCGAGCGTCGTGGTGGACTTGTCGGTGCTCTGGTGATCAGCCCGGAGGATGAACTGTTTGCCATCACCAGCAATGGTGGTGTCATCCGGACTCCCGTGAAGCCTGTACGGCGCACACGGGATCGGAACACAATGGGGGTCAAGCTGATGGACCTCCCAGAAGGTGTAACCATCGTGGCGCTTGCTCGCAATGCCGACGAGCCTGACGAACAGGACTAGTTGATGCCGGAGACACAGGCGAAGTCGGGGGGCCAGGGAACCTCAGCGACTCCGGACGATGCGGCGAAGAAGGACGGTGCCGCACCGAACGGGCGCGAGACCGCTGGGCGCGCCGCTGTCCCCGCCGAGGCCTCGTCCCCGCCCAAGTTCACCCGGGCGCCGGGCATGGCCCCGCCGCCGAGTGAGCCGTCTGCCGCGGGTGCGGATGCGGATGCGAAACGTCCGGGTGCGCCCGCCGTGGCGAAGGCCACGGCGGCGGTGCCCGTCGTCACCAAGGGCAAGGGAGCCGCGCCGGGTACCCCGGCCAGCCGGGGCACCTCGTCGGTGCCGGGTATCGCCCAGCCGGCGTCCGCGTCGGCCTCGGCCCGCCCGACGACCCTGGGCAACAGCGGTACGCCCGGCAGCACGACGGGTGCCACCAAGCAGCGCACGGCGCCCCCCGCGGGCGGCGTGGCGGGCGCGGCGGCGGTCGGGGCGGCCCGGGTCTCCGAAGCGGTCCGCTCGGCCCGCTCCACGGTCTCCTCGGCCGCGGCGCGCGGACCCCGGCGGGCCCGGCTGAACCTCAAGCGGATCGACCCCTGGTCCGTCATGAAGTTCTCGTTCGCCGTCTCGATCGTGCTGTTCATCGTGGTGGTCGTCGCGACCTCGGTGCTCTACCTCGCGCTCGACACGATGGGCGTCTGGGGCTCGATCAACAGCAGCCTGAAGGAACTGGTCAACGCCAGCGGTGGCTCGGAGACCGGCTCGTCCGGCGGCTTCCAGATCACCGCCTGGGGCGTGATCGGCACGTCGATGCTGATCGGCGCGGTCAATGTGGTGCTCTTCACCGCGCTGGCCACGCTCAGTGCGTTCATCTACAACGTCTGCGCCGACCTGGTCGGTGGCATCGAGCTGACGCTCGCCGAACGCGACTGACGATCGGCCGGGTTGCGGGCCACCCCCGTTTTGGTGGCTCGCAACCCGATGCGGTAACGTTCATCCCGCACGAGGGGCTATAGCTCAGTCGGTTAGAGCGCAGAGCTGATAACTCTGAGGTCGATGGTTCGATTCCATCTAGCCCCACGAGATGGTGGATGGTCCTGCTCGCAAACACCGCGAGCCGGACCATCTCGTCATGTCTGCTCAGGGGGCCGAGCCCCCTGAAACCCCGCGTTGCGATGGCTGTGCTTCGTTTCTCTCTTGCGCTTCCTTTTCTCGTACGCGCTGGGTTTGGGTTTTGTTCGTGCTCTTGGAAGCCTAGGGGTTGGGTGACGAGATGCTGAAGAAGCTTTTGATTGTGGCGGCTGTGGTTGGGGCTGCGGCGCTGGTGGTGAAGAAGGTCAAGGCGTCCAGTGATGAGCGGGCGCTGTGGCACGAGGCGACTACGGCGCCGGATCTGCGCTGAGGCGCTGGGGGCCCTAGCTCAATTGGCAGAGCACCGCCTTTGCAAGGCGGGGGTTAGGAGTTCGATTCTCCTGGGCTCCACACGATGATCGACCTTAGCCGTCCGCTGACGCGGACGGCTTTTTCGTGTCCGCGGGCGTGGTGGCTGTGTTTCACGTCGCGATGGAGGCGACAGTTGTTCACATCGGGGCGACCGGTGGCGCGGATGTTTGGTTCACTGGGCCGGTGAAACGGCGTGTGGTGCTTCTCGGGGTCTTGCTGGCCTCTCTCGCGGGCTGTGGGGAGGCGCAGGCGGTCGAACCCGAGCCGAGCGGTGCCGAGGGCGCAGCGCACGTCTGGGCGGCGCAGGACGGGCAACTGGGGCGCGGCTTCTGCCTGACGTTGGTCAAGGGGCGTACGCCGGCCGAGGTGACCGAGCGGCTCGGCGCGACCGGGGACGAGCGGGTGCTGTGGGCACAGATCGTCGGACCGGGAGACGGCGAACGGGACGGGACCGGGCGCTTCTTCGCGGGACTGGCGAACCTCGGGACGTGGACGCTGATCGTCGAGGACGCCGGCGGGCTGGGGATGGCCGGGAACCTCGTCGCGCCGCTCTCCGCGGAGACCGAGGTGGTGGCGTACCGGTGTGACGCGGACCGGCGCGGGCAGCTGCGGGTCTACCGGGACGGGGAGCTCGAGCTCGACTTCGACTCGGCGTACCCGGAGAAGTGGGGTGGCAGCCGTCCGGGTGACTACGTGACCGCGATGAGTGAGGCCGGCCTGATCGGCGGGACGAACGTGATGGATCCCACCGAAGCCGCTCTTACCTTCGTGGAGGGTCGAATAGGACTGTCACTCTCCGGAGCGCTGCTGGCCGAGCGGACGTATCTGCTGGTCACCGTTCCGAATGCATAGGTACGCGTTTGCCCGGTCTGCGGCTGTGCCGGTTATCCACAGAGGAATGAAGGAATCCTGCGCATCACAGTTCCTCCGGTTAGCCTGCGAATCGTGAGCGAACGAAGACGGGCCGCTGCCGTGATCGTCCGGGACGGCCGTGTGCTGATGGTGCACGAGCGCAGCCGGCGATCCGGTGGCGGCGAGTGGTGGACCCTGCCGGGCGGCGGACTGGAGCCGGGCGAGACGCCCGAGGAGGCCGTGCGGCGCGAGGTGTTCGAGGAGACCGGCCTGGTCGTCAGCGACCTGCGGTACGTCCTGGAGATGCCCTATCCGTCCGGCATGACGTCGGTCTTCTCGGTCTCGGTGGCCGACGGCGAGCCACGCCTCGGCCAGGACGACGGGTCCGGTCCCGAGCCGCTCGGGCTGGACTGGCTGCCGGTGCCGGAGCTGCCGATCGAGACCCGGGGCGTGCCGGTGCCACCGTTGATGGTGGTGCTGCCGACGGTGGTATCCGAGCGGCACTACGCCGAGGAGGACTCGGCCTCCACCAGCGCGGTCCCATCGAGCTCGGACGACGGCTCGGAGGGGGACCCGGGCGAGGGCTCGGATGACGACCGGGACGGGGGCCCGGTGGGTTCCGCGGGCTCGGCGGGCGCCGCCGCGGAGGGCAGCGGGCCGCCGATCGTACGGCGGCGCTCCACGACGAAGTAGGCGGAGCCCGCGGCGTAGCTGACGGCAAGCAGGAGCCCGAGGACACGGACCGGCAGGGACGCGAAGCCGGGCAGGGCGATCGCCAGGGCGCCGAAGGCCCAGCTCGCCAGCAGCACGACATTGATCACGTCGGGCCGGCCCCAGCGCCCGGTACGCCGGTGCGCCTGCCGCTGGATCTCGACGGTGAAGGCGTGCGCCATGCCGAGAGCCAGCGCGCCGAGGAGCACGGTCGCGAAGAGCGAATGGTGTCCCCCGCCGACCGCGGCCAGTGCGGTGGCACCGGTCATCAGGGCCAGCCCGCTGACCGTTCCGACACGTCCTTTCCGTCGCTCCTCCACAACCTCTGACGATCGGCATGATCGGCCGAAACCTGAGGCCGCCGCTCCGCCGCTCCGGCCTCGGCCGAAACCCGGGGCCGGAGTGCCGGAGTGCCGGAGCGGCGGAGTGCCGGAGCTGCGGCCGGGGTGGGCGATGATGGCGGGCGTGATGGGAACCCTGAAGACCGAGCCCGCTCGGTCCCGCCCCGACCTGCTCGCCGATCCGGTCGCCGAGGCCCTGGAGGTCTGGCCGGAGGACGCGCCGATCGACGCCGACCAGGTTCTGGTGGCGCCGATCGATGCGTCTCTCGCCGACACGGCGGCGTTCTGTGCGGCGTACGGCGTGACCCTCGCGGAGAGCGCCAACTGTGTGATCGTGGCCGGCCGCCGTGGTGAGGTCACCCGGTATGCGGCCTGCGTCGTGCTGGCCACCACCCGCGCCGACGTGAACGGGACGGTCCGCCGCCTGCTGGACGTCCGGAAGGCCAGCTTCGCGCCGATGGACGACGCGGTCGCGATCACCGGCATGGAGTACGGCGGGATCACCCCGATCGGCCTCCCGGCGTCCTGGCCGATCCTGGTCGACAGCCGGGTGATCGCCGCGCCGCACGTGATCATCGGATCCGGGGTCCGGCACAGCAAGATCGCCATCGCCGGACCGGCCCTGGGGGCGCTACCGGGTGCCGAGGTGATCGAAGGGCTGGCCCGCGAGGTCGCCTGACGACACTCGTCGATGTTGTTCCACGTGAAACGTTATCGATCGGCGTCGACGTCTTCGCGACGTGCGATCTCCTCGAACGCGGAGACCAGGGCGGCCGACTCCTGGGCGCCCTGGACCGCATACTTCCCGTCGATGACGAAGGTGGGGACGCTGGTGATGCCGAGCTCGCGGGCCTCGGCGATGTCGGCGTCGACCGCCCCGGTGCCGGCGTCCGACTCCAGGTAGGCCAGCGCCGCCGCGGTGTCGAGACCGATCGCGCCGGCCACCTCGGCCAGGGCCTTGGGTGAGCCGATGTCGACGCCGTCGGTGAAGTGGGCGCGCTGCAGGGCGTCCAGCATGTCGGCCTGCCGTTCCTGCCCGGCGGCCCAGGCGATCAACCGGTGCGCGGTGAACGTGTTGGCGGCGATCGCCCGGTCGAAGTCGAGTTCCAGGCCCTCGCTCGCGCCGATGCCGGTGACGTGGGCGAACATCTGCTCGGCGCGCTCCGGGCCGCCGAACTTGGCGGCCATCACCTGCTTGATCGGCAGCGGCTCGGGCACCGGGGAACCGTCCAGCTGGTACGCGCGGTAGGTCACCGTGACCTCCCCGCCGAACTCGGCCAGGGCGTTCTCGAGGCGCCGCTTGCCTATGTAGCACCAGGGGCAGACGACATCGGACCAGACTTGGATGTCCACGTTTCTCCGATCGGGGGTGTGGGGCGAGGGGGAGTGAGTGGCGGCCGGTCAGGAGAGCTGGTCGGAGATCTGGCGCTTGAGGCGGGCCAGGATCGCCGTGCCGCCGCGGATCCGCAGCGGGCTGATCGCCTGGGCCAGGCCCATCCGGGCGTAGAGGTCGTCCGGCACGGCGAGGATCTCCGTGGCGGTGGCGCCGGCCAGCCCCTCGGCCAGGATGCCGGCGAAGGCCCGGGTGGTGGGCGCCTCCGGTGGGCAGTCGAAGTACGTGGCCACGGTGGCGTCGGGGCGTATCTCGGCACGGAGGAAGAACTGGGTCTGGCACTCGGGCACCTGCTCCATGCCCTCGTGGCCGGCGTACTCGGCGGGCAGCGGCGGCACCGTGTCGGAGAACTCCAGCAGCATCTCGAGGACGACCTCGCGCGGGGCGGAGGCGAACTCCTCGACGATCTCGGCCAGCTTCGGCGGCATGTCACTCACCGGATCAACGCTACGCCGGGCCCGCCGCCCGGAGATCAGGCGGCGGCGGAGGTGGGGAGGAGCGCCACGTCGCTGAGGCTCAGCAGGCCGACGACGTTGCGGTCGGCGTCACAGACCAGCACCCGGCGGATGCCGCGAACGCGCATGGCCTGGACGGCGTCCTCCACCGTGGCGCTCTGCTCGACCATCACCAGCTCGCGGGAGGCGACGGCGCCGATCGTGGTCTTGGCCGGGGGCAGGCCCTCGGCGATCGCGCGGACCACGATGTCGCGGTCGGTGACGATGCCGGACATGGTCGGGCCGCGGGTCACCACCACGTCGCCGATGCCGCGGTCGCGCATGGCCTGCGCGGCCTCGTCGAGCGGGGTGTCGTCCGGCAGGTACACCACCTGTCGGGTCATCGCGTCAGCCACCAGTCTGGCCATGCCTCTGCCCTCCCGCTGTTGGAACGGACTATCCCTGTGATGGTGTGATTACACCCGCGATGTCCACAAGGGCCACTTCGTGGCGTTCACCGGTCCGGCGGTCCCGGAGTTCGCCGATGCCCTCGGCGAGACGCCGTCCGACCACGACCGATCGCGGGATGCCGATGCCGTACGAGCCGGCCGCGCCCCGCGGATCGGCGAGGGGGCGGACCTTGAGCAGCAGGGTGGACATCCGCAGCGGCATGGTCACCGAGCCTATGCACCGGCGGCCCCGAAAACATCCGGATAACCCCCTGGGAAACCGCGTGTCGCCAGCGTCACGTTACGAAGGTCCCTGTTCGGTGGAAAACTGACCAGGCAACCAAAGCTGAACAGACGTTAGGGAGGCAGGATGGCCTGGCGCAGCTTCGTGGCAATGGGCGACAGCTTCACCGAGGGTATGAACGACGGCTATCCCGACGGGACATTCCGTGGCTGGGCCGACCTGGTGGCCACCCGACTCGCCGTCGAGACCGGTCCCGACTTCGGATATGCGAACGTCGCGATCCGCGGCCGGCTCCTCGACCAGATCATCGCCGAGCAGCTCGAACCGACTCTGGCCATGCGGCCGGACCTGGTGAGTTTCGCCGCCGGGGGCAACGATCTGCTGCGGCCGCGGGTCGATCCGGACACCCTGCTGGCCAAGATCGACCCGGTGGTGGCGCGGATCCGGGCGGCCGGGGCGGACGTGATCGTCTTCCGGTTCGCCGACATCGCGGCGCACATCCCGGGTGGTCAGCGCATGATCGGGGCGCGGACCGCGGCGCTCAACGACGGCTTCCGGGAGATCGCCGAGCGGCACGGGGCGTATCTGGTCGACCTCTTCGCGGACGGGGCGTACCTGCATCGCGAGATGTGGAGCGACGACCGCCTGCACCTCTCCGAGATCGGGCACCGGCGGGCCGCCGGGCACGCGCTGAACGCGCTCGGCGTCGGCGTGGACGAGGAGTGGATGCTGGTCCCGCCGATGCCGCAGCCCACGCCGTGGCGGCTGGCCCGCAGTGCCGACCTGCACTGGGCGCGGCACCACCTGGCCCCGTGGGTCGGGCGGCACCTGCGCGGCATCTCCTCGGGTGACCTCGTCACGGCGAAGCGTCCCGTGCTGGCCCCGATCAGCGTGCGGTGAGGGCTAGCGTGACAACCATGTCCGTTCCGAACGATCCGGCGCAGGCGCTGCAGGCGTACGCGCACCCCGACAAACTGGTCACCACCGAGTGGCTCGCCGCGAACCTGGACACACCCGGCCTCGTCGTCGTCGAGTCGGACGAGGACGTGCTGCTCTACGACACCGGGCACATCCCCGGCGCCGTGAAGGTCGACTGGCATCTGGAGCTGAACGACCAGCTCACCCGTGACTATCTGGACCCGGCCGGGTTCGCGGCGCTCTGCTCCGCGAAGGGCATCGGCCGGGACGACACGATCGTCTTCTACGGCGACAACTTCAACTGGTGGGCGGCGTACGCGCTCTGGGTCTTCAGCCTCTTCGGGCATCGGGACGTGCGGCTGCTCGACGGCGGCCGGCAGAAGTGGGCCGCCGAGGGCCGCGAGCTGACCCGGGACAAGAGCGTCCGCCCGGCGGCGGACTACCCCGTGCCGGTCCGCAACGACGCCGAGATCCGGGCCTTCCGCGACCAGGTGATGGGGCACATCGCGAGCGGGCGGCCGCTGGTCGACGTGCGCTCGCCGCAGGAGTACACCGGCGAGCTGACCCACATGGCGGCGTACCCGCAGGAGGGCGCGCTGCGCGGCGGGCACATCCCGGGCGCGGCCAGCAAGCCGTGGAAGTCGGCGGCGAACGACGACGGCACGTTCAAGGCGCACGACGAGCTGGTCAAGATCTATCAGGACGAGCTCGGGCTGGAGTCCGGGGACGACGTGATCGCGTACTGCCGGATCGGCGAGCGGTCGAGTCATACCTGGTTCGTCCTGCACCACCTGCTGGGTTATCCGCAGGTCCGCAACTACGACGGCTCGTGGACCGAGTGGGGCAACCTGGTCCGGGCGCCGATCGTGAAGGGAGCGGAGCCCGGCGGACTGAAGTGAGCCGGGGGTGAGCCAAGTCGATGCTTTTGTCACAGGCAACCGGTACCGTGCCGCAGCGTGAGCAACACGTTTCAGGTGGACCTCCGCGGCATCGTCGACCTTCTCAGCCATCATCTCTACGCGAGCCCCCGCGTCTACGTGCGCGAGCTGCTGCAGAACGCGGTCGACGCGATCACCGCGGTCGGCGAGGGGCACGCCGGGCTGGTGGAGATCGTCACCGGCGAGACCCTGCGGGTCAGTGACAACGGCATCGGCTTGACCGAGGCCCAGGTGCACGAACTGCTGGCCACCATCGGCCGCAGTTCGAAGCGGGACGAGCTGGGTTTCGCCCGGCACGAGTTCCTCGGCCAGTTCGGCATCGGCCTGCTCTCCTGCTTCCTGGTGGCCGACGAGATCCGGGTGCACACCCGGCGCGGGGACGCGCCGCCGGTGCTCTGGATCGGTCACTCCGATGGGCGCTACGAGGTGCGCCCGGGCGAGGAGCGCGAGCCCGGCACCACGGTGACGCTGCTGCCGCGGCGGGGAGCGGAGGCCCTGCTGACCAGCGCGACCGTGACCGAGCTGGCGACCCTGTACGGGTCGCTGCTCCCGGTCGAGGTGCGCGTCGACGACCGGCGGGTGACCACCGGGACGCTGCCCTGGGAGCTGCCCGCCGAGTCCCGGCTGACCTGGGCACAGAAGACCCTGGGATTCCGCCCGTTCGACGTGATCGAGCTGAACGTGCCGGCCGCGGGCCTCACCGGCGCCGCGTTCGTGCTGCCCACCGCGGTGAACCCGGCGACCCGCGGTGGCCACCGGGTCTACCTCAAGCGGATGCTGCTCTCGGAGAGCGTCGAGGGCCTGTTGCCGGAGTGGGCGTTCTTCGCCCGCTGCGTGGTGGACAGCACCGAGTTGCGGCCGACCGCGAGCCGCGAGGCGCTCTACGACGACGGGATGCTGGCCGAGACCCGCGAGGCGATCGCCGACCAGTTGCGCGGCTGGCTGGTCCGGCTCTCCGCGACCGACCCGCACCGGCTCGGCGAGTTCCTCCGGGTGCACCACCTCGGTGTGAAGGCGCTGGCCCTGCACGACGACGAGATGCTGCGCCTGGTCGAGCAGTGGTACCCGATGCAGACCAACATGGGCGATCTCACCCTCGCCGAGTTCCGCGCCCGGTTCGGCACGCTGCGCTATGCCGCGACCGCCGACGAGTTCCGCCAGCTGGGCGGCGTGGCGGCGGCTCAGGACGTGGGCCTGATCAACGGCGGTTACGTGTACGACGCGGAGCTGATCGAGAGGCTCGCCGCCACCGACCCGGAGATCCGTACCGAGCGGCTCGACCCGACCGACCTCACCACGCGGTTCACCACTGTGGACGCCGAGGCCGAGCTGCAGTTGCGCCCGTTCCTCACCGCCGCCCAGCGCCGCCTCGACCGGCTCGGCTGCGAGGTGGTGGTGCGCGCCTTCGACCCGGTCACCACGCCCGCGCTCTACCTGGTCTCCCGCGCCGCGGCCTTCCACGACGAGTTCACCGCGGGCCGGGACCAGGCCGACGACCTCTGGGGCGGGGTGCTCGACGCGCTCTCCCGGACGGTGCCGAACGAGCGCCCCCAGCTGGTGCTCAACCACCGGAACCCGCTGGTCCGCCGGGTCACCGCGCTGGGCGACGCCGAGCTGGCCGGGCTGGCCGTCGAGTCGCTCTACGGCCAGGCGCTGCTGCTCGGCCACCACCCGATCCGACCGGCCGACGCGGCACTGCTGACCACGTCGTTCCTGGGACTGCTCGACCGTGCCGTACCGCAGGAGGAGAAGTGAAGACCGCCGACGAGCTCTGGGAACTGATCGGCGAGGCACAGCACCTGCCGTACGGTTCGGCCCAGATCGCGCTGGTCGAACAGGTGCTGCGGCACGTCGACGCGGCGGGCGACCCGGCCCTGGCGTTCACGGCGCGGCTCTTCGCGACGAACGCGTACATCTACGGCGGCGAGTCGGTGAAGGCGTTCTCCACCTTCTCGTGGTGCGTGGCCGACTTCGACCGCAATCCGCAGCCGTACCACGAGCGCCGGATGCACAGCCTGCTCTGGCTCTTCAAGACCATGGTCAGCGCGCTCACCAACTTCCCGGAGATCCCGCTGGCCCGGACCCGGTCGGTGCTCGACGACATGGAGCGGCGCTACCGCGAGGCCGGGCACGGGATGCAGCCGGTCTACAAGCACCGCTACCTGGTCGCCAAGCACGTCGGGCAGCTGGAGGAGGCGGACGCCTGGTTCGAGAAGTGGCAGGCCGCGCCGCGTGACTCGCTCTCCGACTGCGCCGGGTGCGATCCGACCACGCTGACCGAGCATCTCAACGCGCGTGCCAGGTACGCCGACGCCGTCGAGCTGGCCGAGCCGGTGCTGGCGGGCGAGCTCTCCTGCAACGAGCAGCCGCAGGCGATTCTGAGCGAGCTGATGGTGTCGTACCTGAGGATGGGCCGGCTGCGGGAGGCTGCGGACGCGCACCGGCGGTCCTACCTCGGGGAACGCGGCAACCTGGCCGACCTCTGGGGCATCGGGTACCACATCCAGTTCTGCGCGCGGACCGGGAACGAGCCGCGTGGCCTGGAGATCCTGCAGCGGCACATCGACTGGCTGGACCGGGCGCCCTCGCCGGCCGCCGGGATGAACTTCGCGGCCTCGGCTGTCCTGCTGCTGCGCCGGCTCGGCGAGCTGGGCCACGGCGACACGGTGGTCCGCCGCGCCGGGCACCCGGACGCCACCGCGACCGCGCTGGCCGAGGAGCTGACCGGGTACGCGACCGAGCTCGCCGCCCGCTTCGACGCCCGCAACGGCACCGACCACCAGAGCCGCACGGTCGCCACCGTCATGGCCGCCGAGCCGTACGGGGTGGAGTTGCCGCTCTCGCCGATCGCCCGGCGGGTGACCGCACCCGTGCCCGCACCGGCGCCCGCGGTGGAGCCGGAGCCGGCGCCGGAGATCCCGTCCGGCGCCTCGCCCGCCGAGCTGATCGCGCTCGCCGAACGGCACTGGGAGGCGGACCGGCACGAGGCCGCCCGGGTGACGCTGGCCGCAGTCGCCCCGCCGGACGACGCCGCGCTGGCCGCCCGCTACCTGACCCTGCTCGGCCGGACGCTGCCCGACGACGATCACGAGGGCACGATCGCGGCCTGGGAGCGCGCGATCGAGCTGTTCACCGAGGTCGGCGAGGTCGGCCGGGCGAGCGTGCTGGCCGCCCGGATCGCCCTGGAGGAGGCCGAGGAGTCCGAGGACGGCGCCGGCGAGGAGGGCCTCGCGGTCGTCCTGAAGGACGTGGCCCACCAGGACGAGCACGGCGACGCGAGCGACCGGGCGAGCGCCTGGCTGCGGGTGTCCACGATGTACCTGATGCTGGGGCGGGTCGAGGAGGCGAACGAGGCCGGCGACCGGGCCGACGAGATCGCCGGGGAGATCGGCGAGGCACGGCGGCTGGCATACCACGCGATGATCCGGGCACGGAACCGCGCGACCGCGCAGCGGCACGAGGACGCGCTGGCCGCGGCCCGGTTCGCCTGGGACTTCTACCGCGAGCACGGTCCCGCCGCGGTGAGCGCCTCGGCGGCGGCGGTCTTCGGGCAGATCAGCGATGATCCGGCCGAGGTGGTGACCGCGCTCGGCGAGACCCTGGCCGCCGGTGCCACCGGTCCGGCGCTGATGGCCCGGGTCCGGCGCGGGCGCGCGCTGATGCAGCTGGAACGGGCCGAGGAGGCGATCGACGACCTGGTCGAGGCGGTGGCGCTCTGCGCGGAGAACGGCCTGGACGAGGGGGGTGTGTTCGCCCGGCAGGACCTCGGGCAGGCGTACCGGGCGGCGGGCCGTCCGGCGGAGGCGGCCGAGGTCGGCGAGGAGGCGCTGCTCGGCTTCGAGCGGCTGGGCTATCCGGAACCGGCCAACGACACCCGGCTCCAGCTGGCCGGCGCCTACCGTGATCTCGGTGACAGCGGCCGGGCACTGGAGCTCTACCGCGAGCTGATCGAGCGCCTCGCCGACAACCCGGCGGGCCGTGGCCAGATCGGTGAGCTGGCCGGTCAGGCGCTGTACGACCTGGACCGGGACTCCGAGGCGGCGCTGACCTTCCGGGCCGCGGCCGAGGCGCTGCGCGAGTCCGGCGACCCGGTCGGCGAGCTTCGGGTGCTGCGCCGCCGGCTGATGGCGCTGAACTACGCCGACGAGGTGCCCGCCGCCGAGGAGCTGATCGCTCAGGTCGCGGCGAAGTACGCCGATCTGGCACCCGACCTGGCCGCCGCGCCCGGGGTGATCTGGGGCCGGGCGATTTTCGCGTTCGAGACCGGCAACCTGCTGATGCGCCGCGATCGGTACGCGGAGGCCGTGGAGCACCTGCTCGGCGCGCCCGAGCAGCTTCGGGAGATCGGTGCCGGTGACGACGCGGATCGGGTCGAGGCCATGTTGAACGAGGCCCGCGACGCCGTCGATCGGCTGAACGACCGTTAAGCATCCGGCCGGTGTGGGGTTAGAGTGGCGAGGTGACGACGGTAGATCAGCGGCACCGGACCACCCCGCCGGCGCCGAGGCGGCGTTCGCGCCGTGACGAGATCCTCGAGATCGCCGTGGGACTCTTCGCGTCCCGCGGCTATCACGGTGTCTCGATGGACGACATCGGTACCGCGGCCGGGGTCACCGGCCCGGCGCTGTACCACCACTTCGCCGGCAAGGAAGCGATGCTGGTCGCTGCCCTGATCCCGGTCAGCGAGAGCCTGCTCGAGGGCAGTCACGAGCGCGTCGTCCGGCACCCGGACGACGCCGAGGCCGCCCTGGCGGACCTCATCGACTTCCACGTCGAGTTCGCGCTCGCCAACCCGGCCGTGATCGTGCTGCACCTGCACGAGCTGGACCGGCTGCCCGAGGAGCCACGCCGGCAGATCCGCAAGCTGCAGCGCCTCTACGTCGAGGAATGGGTCAACGTGCTCATCCTGCTGCGGCCGGAACTGATCGCGGCCGAGGCCCGGGTGCTCGCCCACGCCGCGTTCGGCCTGATGAACTCGACGCCCTTCCTGGGTGGCGAGGTCGAGCGGCGCCGCCGGGCGGACCTGTTGCGCGATGCCACGATGCACGCCCTGATCGGCCGCTGAAAACTTAAAGTCACCACTGAACAGGCACGTAGGTCATTCAGTCCCGCCACAAGCGGGCGAGCCGCCATACCCCTCGGACACCACCGACAGGAGAGGGCGTCATGATCCCATCGCTGCTCATCGCCAACCGGGGCGAGATCGCCCGCCGGATCATCCGGACCGCGCGACGCCTCGGTATCCGGACCGTCGCCGTGTACTCCGAGGCCGACGCCGGGATGCCGTTCGTCCTGGAGGCGGACGAGGCGGTCGCGATCGGCCCGGCGAACCCGGCGCTGAGCTACCGCAACGCCGAGGCGATCCTGGCCGCCGCCAAGTCCAGCGGTGCCGCGGCGATCCACCCCGGCTACGGCTTCCTGAGCGAGAACGCGGACTTCGCCCGTACGGTGGAAGAGAACGGTCTGATCTGGATCGGACCCGGCGCCGAGGCGATCAGCGCGATGGGCGACAAGATCAATGCGCGCAACCTGATGGCCGCGGCCGGTGTGCCGGTGGCCGCGGGGACGCCCGAGCCGGTGGTGAGCGCCGACGCGGCGGTGATCGCGGCCGCGGGGATCGGCTACCCGGTGATGGTCAAGGCCGCGGCCGGCGGTGGTGGCATGGGCATGGGCGTCGCGGCCGACGAGGCCGCGCTGCGCACCGAGTTCGACAAGGTGCGGTCCTTCGCCGAGCGGATGTTCGGCGATGGCTCGGTGCTTCTGGAGCGTTACTTCCCCCGGGTACGCCACGTCGAGGTGCAGATCCTCGGGCTCGCCGACGGCCGGGTGATCGCCCTCTCCGAGCGGGAGTGCTCGGTGCAGCGCCGCAACCAGAAGCTGGTCGAGGAGGCGCCATCCCCCGCGGTCGGCCCGGAGCTGCGCGAACGTCTGCTACGCGCGGCGGCGACGGCCGGTGAGGCGGTCGGCTACCGGAACGCGGGCACCGTCGAGTGCCTGCTCGACCCGGCGACCGGCGAGTTCTTCTTCCTGGAGATGAACACCCGGCTGCAGGTGGAGCACCCGATCACCGAGCTGATCCACGGCATCGACCTGGTCGAGCAGCAGCTGCGGATCGCCTCGGGACTGGCGCCGAGCTTCGACCCGGGTTCTCCGGAAGGACACGCGATCGAGCTGCGGATCAACGCGGAGGACCCGAAGCGTTTCCTTCCGGGACCGGGCAAGGTCGCGACCTGGGTGGAGCCGGACGGCGAGGGCGTCCGGGTCGACTCCGGTTACGCGGCGGGCACCACGGTCACGCCGTTCTACGACTCGCTGATGGCGAAACTGATCCTTTTCGGCGCCGACAGGGAGGAGGCGATCGCCCGGGCCCGCGTCGCGGTGTCCGGTTTCCAGATCGCCGGGCCGAAGAACAACCTGCCCTTCTTCGCCGAGTTGTTGGCGAACCCGGAGTTCCTCTCCGGCGACTACGACACCGGCATCGTGGCGAGGATGAGGTGAGCCGTTCCGTGGAGTCGGTCAGCATCCGCGAGGTCGCCCCGCGCGACGGCCTGCAGAACGAGGACCCGGTGCCCACCGACGCCAAGGTGGAGCTGATCGACGCGCTGAGCCGGACCGGCGTCGCCCGGATCGAGGCGGTCTCGTTCGTGCACCCCAAGGCCATCCCGCAGATGGCCGACGCGGACGAGGTCTGGGCCCGGGCCTGGCACAACCCCGGGGTCCGCTACTCGGCGCTGATCCCGAACACCCGTGGCGCGCAGCGGGCGCTGGCCGCCGGCTTCCGGGAGATCGAGGTGGTGGTGTCGGCGAGCGACACCCACAACCGGCGCAATCTGAACCGGTCGACCGAGGAGTCGCTCGACGACATCGCCGGGCTGATTCCGCTGGTGCACGAGGCGGGCGCGACGCTGGAGGTGATCGTCGCGACCAGCTTCGGCTGTCCCTACGAGGGTGACATCGCGCCGGACCGGGTGGCCGGCATCGTCTCCCGGGTCCGCGCCGACGGCGCGGACCGCATCGCCTTCGGAGACACCACCGGCATGGCGACTCCGCGCCGGGTTCGTGACCTTATTTCTGTGGTACGTCCCGATTTGCTGCATTTCCACAACACGAGGGGTACGGGACTGGCGAACATCGTGACGGCGCTGGAGATGGGTATCCGTGAGTTCGACGCCAGTGCCGGTGGACTGGGCGGATGTCCGTACGCTCCGGGCGCCTCCGGCAACGTGGCGTCCGAGGAGGTCGTCCATATGCTGCACGACATGGGGTTCGCCACCGGAATCGAGCTCGACAGGTTGATCGAGGCCGCCGAACTGGCCGAACGTCTGGTGGGCCGGGCACTTCCCAGTGGTGTTCTTCGGGCGGGTCCCCGAACGCGTCTGGTGTGATTTCGTGCCCCAATCCAGTGATGATTTTTCCGATTTGTCCGCGTGACTTCCTGCTCGCTCCCGTCGTTACCAATACCGAGTGGCAAATATCGCCTGTTCCGGACTAACCGGGGCATTGCGGTCATCACTGGTGGCGAGGGGGGATCATGACGGAACGGCACACGGTGTCCCGGTCCGCGACATCCCCCGACGACCGCCTCCCGCTCATGCCGCCCCCGAGCCAGGGAGCGATCGGTGCCCTCCGCATAGCGGCTGCTCAACCGCTGGAGCCGGTACCGAGGCAGTACCCGTACCACCCCGACCCGGCATGCCGGTCGCGGTACGCATCGCAGGCCCCGCCGATCTCACCTGACTGACGACTGCCCCGCGGCCCGTCCTCCGGCCGCGCCTTCTTCGCCGGGGCGATTCCCGAACCGTTTGCGCACAAGCGGCGAGTCGTCACCGTGCCGGAAAGTCGTCATCCGCCGCGCCAAGCGCCACTTCCGGCGTACGTCGACAAAAGCGGAACCAAAAGGTCCGGGCCTCTGTGGTGCCCAAAACGAAATCGCGGACTATCACTGACACATTCGGAAAGGCCATTTCTCAGATGAAGAAGACGTGGGTTCGTAAGACTCTGAGCATCGGGATCATGGCGGCCGGCGCGCTCCTGCTCGCCCCGGCGGCCGCTGCCCAGGCCGACTCGATCGGCCAGGCCGGCTACGGCAACCTCGGGGCCCTCAACGGCACCCAGATCGCGGCCCCGATCAAGGCCCCGTCCAACCAGGTGGGCAACTCGCTCGGCCTGGCCGGCATCGCGACCGGCTCGGGCTACGGCGCCAACCACATCGAGAGCGGCAAGAGCGGTAAGCACGCCACCGGCGGCGACCGGATCAGCCAGGCGAGCCACGGGAACTTCGGTGTCCTGAACGGCACGCAGGTCGCGGTGCCGATCACCGTTCCGGTCAACATGAACGGCAACGCGGACTCGATCCTGGGTCACTCGTCCGCCTCCGGCTCCGGCGTGAACCGGGTGGAGAGCGGCAGGGGCAAGGGCGGCCACAGCGACGGCGGCGGCATCGACCAGGCCACCTACGGCAACTACGGTGTCCTGAACGGCACCCAGGTCGCCGTGCCGATCACGGTTCCGGTCAACGTCTGCGGCAACTCGACCGCGCTGCTCGGGCACTCGTCCGCCGAGGGCGACTGCGCGAACCGGGTCGGCGACACGGTGAGCTCCGGCAAGGGCCACCACTACGGCAGGACCGAGAGCGCCAGCAAGGCCGCGGGCTGGGGCGATGACATCGCCCAGGCAGGCGCGTACAACTGGGGTCTCCTGAACGGGACGCAGATCGCGGCGCCGTTCACCATGCCGGCGAACATCTGCGGCAACTCGTTCGGCGGGCTCCTGGGCATGGCGTCGGCCTCCGGGGCCTGTGCGAACCAGATCGGCGACACCTACGAGGGCCGCCGGGTCACGCACGGCCACAAGGGCAAGCCCGGCGACGGTTACGGTGACGTGAGCGACGTGGACAACGGTGACGACGGCTACGGCGATGTCAGCGACGTGGACAACGGTGACGACGGTTACGGCGACGTGAGTGACGTCGACACCGACGACAGCGGCTACGGCGACGTGAGTGACGTCGACACCGACGACAGCGGCTACGGCCACGGTGAGAAGCCGGCCCACACCAAGCCGGCCCACACCAAGCCGGCCCACACCAAGCCGGCCCACACCAAGCCGGCCCATGCCAAGCCGATCCACGCCAAGCCCGGCAAGGGCCACAAGCCCGGCAGTGGCCACAAGGGTGACAAGGGCGGCAAGGGCCACAACGCGGGCAACAAGGACGCCGGCTACGGCGGCGTCAACCCGGACACCTACGGCGGCGGCAAGGGCGGCCGCTCCATCGAGAAGTCCTCGGTCGGCGAGCTGACGAGCGGCGTCGGCTCGAGCAGCCTCGGCGGCCTCGACCTGCTCGACACGCTGCGCTGAGTCCAGCGTCAGGAGAAGGGGGTCCTCGCGGGTGCGGGGGCTCCCTTCTGGCATTGCCGCTGGTAACCCCGATGGGCTAGCCTAACGAGCGTTAAGTTTTGTACGTCGGGCACCGAGGGGGATCGATGGACGGCGACGCGCTGGCCCAGGTTCGCAAGCGTGTGCTGGCCGGTGGCGCGGAGAAGTACCACGACGCGAACGCCGCCAAGGGCAAGCTCTTCGCCCGTGAGCGGATCGCGCTCCTGGTCGACGTGGGCTCCTTCGTCGAGGACGGGCTCTACGCCAACAGTCTGGCCGACGGACTGCCCGCGGACGGGGTGATCACCGGAGCCGCCCGGATCGACGGGCGCGAGGTCTGCCTGATGGCCAACGACTCCACGGTCAAGGCCGGGTCCTGGGGGGCGCGTACGGTCGAGAAGATCATCCGGGTGATCGAGCGGGCGTACCAGGTGGGCGTCCCGATGGTCTACCTGGTCGACTCGGCCGGCGCCCGGATCACCGACCAGATCGACCTCTTCCCCGGTCGGCGCGGTGCCGGGAAGATCTTCCACAGCCAGGTCAAGGCCTCCGGGGCGATTCCGCAGGTCTGCGCGCTCTTCGGTCCGTCCGCCGCCGGTGGGGCGTACATTCCGGCGTTCTGCGACGTGGTGGCCATGGTCGAGGGCAACGCCAGCATGTACCTGGGCTCCGACCGGATGGTCGAGATGGTCACCGGGGAGAAGACCACGCTGGAGGCGATGGGCGGCGCCCGGGTGCACTGCGCCGAGTCGGGTGTCGGGCACTTCCTCTGCAAGACCGAGCGCGAGGCGCTCGACGTGGTCCGGACGTACCTCTCCTATCTGCCGTCGAACTGGACCGGGCAGCCGCCGGCCGCTACCGGGGCGGCGCCGGCCGGGATAGATCTGGGCGGGTTGGTTCCGGCCAGCGAGCGGCAGGCCTTCGACATGCGGCGGTACGTCAAGGGTCTGGTCGACGAGAACTCGTACTTCGAGATCCAGGCGCTCTGGGCCCGTGAGCTGACCGTCGGTTTCGCGCGGCTCGACGGCCAGGTGGTCGGCGTGCTCGGCAACAACTCGATGTTCAAGGGCGGCGTGCTCTTCGTCGATTCCGCCGACAAGGCCGCCCGCTTCGTCCAGCTCTGCGACGCTTTCAACGTGCCCCTGCTCTTCCTCAGCGACGTACCCGGCTTCATGGTCGGCACGGCCGTGGAGAGGCAGGGCATCATCCGGCACGGCGCCAAGATGATCACTGCGATCTCCGAGGCCACCGTGCCGAAGATCTGCGTGGTGGTGCGGAAGGCGTACGGCGCCGGGCTCTACGCGATGGCCGGTCCCGGGTTCGAGCCGGACGCCACCCTCGCCCTGCCCACCGCCAAGATCGCGGTGATGGGTGCCGAGGCCGCGGTCAACGCGGTGTACGCCAACAAGATCGCGGCGATCGGGGACCCGGGGGAACGGGAGGCCTTCGTCGCCGCACGCCGCGCCGAGTACGAGCGCGACATCGACATCATGCGCCTCGCCAGTGAGCTCGTCGTGGACGCCGTGGTGGAGCCCGGCGACCTGCGGGCCGAGCTGGTCCGGCGCTTCACCGCCGCGCGCGGCAAGGACCGCGGGTTCTCCCGCCGCCGCCACGGGGTCAGTCCCGTCTAGCGAGTCAGTCCCGTTTAGCGAGTCAGTCCGGTGTGGAGGGAAGGCCGTCCGTCATGGTGGATTTCCGTCTCGACGAGGAACACGAGCAACTTCGGGTCGGTGTCCGGCAGTTCGCCCGCGACAAGGTCGCTCCGGTGATCGCCGAGCACTACGAGAAGAAGACTTTTCCGTACGATCTGGTGCGGCAGATGGGCGCGATGGGCCTTTTCGGTCTTCCGTTCCCGGAGCAGTACGGCGGGATGGGCGGCGACTACTTCGCGCTCTGCCTCGCCCTGGAGGAGCTGGCCCGGGTGGACAGCTCGGTGGCGATCACCCTGGAGGCCGCCGTCTCCCTGGGCGCCATGCCGATCCATCGGTACGGCACCGAGGAGCAGCGCAAACAGTGGCTGCCCCGGTTGCTCGCCGGTGAGGCGCTGGCCGGATTCGGCCTGACCGAGCCCGGTTCGGGGTCGGACGCGGCGGCGATCACCACCCGCGCCGTGCTCGACGAGGGGGCCGGCGAATGGGTGATCAACGGGACGAAGGCGTTCATCACCAACTCCGGCACCGACATCACCTGCCTGGTCACCGTCATGGCGATCACCGGGACGAACCCGGACGGCAGTAAGGAGCTCTCCACCATCCTGGTGCCGAACGGGACTCCCGGGTTCACCGTGGCGCCCGGGTACTCCAAGGTCGGCTGGTGCGCCTCGGACACCCACGAGCTCTCCTTCGACGACGTCCGGGTACCCGCCGCGAACCTGCTCGGCGAGCGCGGCCGCGGGTTCGCCCAGTTCCTGCGGATCCTGGACGAGGGGCGGATCGCGATCGCCGCGCTCTCGGTCGGCCTCGCGCAGGGCTGCGTCGACGAGTCGGTGGCGTACGCCCAGCAGCGGGTCACCTTCGGGCGCCCGATCGGCGGCCACCAGGCGGTCTCGTTCCTGATCGCGGACATGGAGCTGCGCGCGCACACCGCCCGTCTCGGCTACTACGACGCCGCGTCCCGGATGATCGCCGGCGAGGACTTCAAGCGGTACGCCGCGATCGCCAAGCTCCACGCCAGCAACGCCGCGATGGAGAACAGCAGGTGGGCGACCCAGGTGCACGGCGGGTACGGCTTCATGAACGAGTCCGCGGTCGGGCGCTTCTACCGCGACGCCAAGATCCTGGAAGTCGGCGAGGGCACCTCCGAGGTCCAGCGGATGCTGATCGCCCGGGGACTCGGGCTATAGGCGTACGCCAATCCCCAGTCCACTTGCCGACAAACCGGGCCTTCGGGATCGCTTCGATCGACGTGGGTGCCTAGTTTCGCAGGATGGCGTCCGAACAGCGTGCCGCGCCCGGCCCGGGGTTCGACGTCGTGCTGCGTACCCACCGGCTGCGCGCCGGACTGACCCAGGAGGAGCTGGCGGCCCGGGCGGCGATCGGTGTCCGGACCGTCCGTGACCTGGAGCGCGGCCGGGCCTCCCGTCCACAGCGGACCACCGCCGAACTGCTCGCCGCCGCGCTGGGGCTGGCCGGCGCGGAGCGGGAGACCTTCCTGACCGCGGCCCGGGGACGCCTCGGCGGCCTGCTCGCGGACACGGCGGCCACGACCGGCGCCGAGGCCGGTGCGGCGGCGAACGGCGAGCCGACCCGCGCCGACGGCCCGGGTGAGCTGGAGGAGGAGCCGCCGGTCTCCATCGTCCAGCTGCCGTTGACCGATCGGCTCTTCGGCCGGGACGAGGAGCTCGCCGAGCTCGCCGCCCGGCTCGCCGACCCGGACGGGCCGCGCGTCGTCACCCTGGTCGGGACCGCCGGGGTGGGCAAGACCAGCCTCGCGATCGAGGTGGCGCGCCGGGCCGCGACGGCGTTCCCGGGTGGGGTGGCGGGCATCGCGATCGACCAGGAGGCGCCGCTCAGCGAGCCGCTCGGCGCGGTCGCCGCGGCGTTCTCGGTCAACCGGGCCGACGATCTGCCGGGACACTTCGCCGGCCGGGCCGCGCTGCTGGTCGTGGACGGGGTCGAGCACGGCCCGCACACCGTGGCCGAGGCGCTCACCGTCCTGCTCGCCCGGCTGCCGGCCCTGCGGTTCCTGGCGACGGGGCGGCACCCGATCGGCCTGGCCGCCGAGAGCGTCCGCCCGGTCGTTCCGCTGGAGACCGCCCCGGACCCACCCCCGGGCACCCTTGAGGAGCTCTCGGCGTACGCCGCAGTCGCTCTGTTCCTGGAACGTCTCAGCCGGGTCCGCCGCACCAGGCTGGAGTCCCGGGAGATCGCGCCGCTGGCCGCCCTGGTGCGCCGCCTCGGCGGTCTGCCGCTCGCGATCGAGCTGGCGGCGGCACGCGGACGGGTGCTGACCATGCCGGAGATGCTGAACCGGTACGGGGTCTATGGGCAGAACCGGACATCGGGTGGTCCGTTGCCGCTGCGCGAGGCGGTCGCCGACACCTACCGCCTGCTCACCCCGGCGGAACAGCACGCGCTGCGGCGGCTGGCGGCCTTCAACGACCGCTGGTCGCTGGAGATGGCCGAGAACATGCTGGCCGACGGCCCGGAGCTGGGCACCGATGTCGTGCACCTGCTCGATCGGCTGCTCGCGCTGGGGCTGCTCGGGGTGAGCGGCAGCCGGACCGTCCGGTTCCGGCTGGTCGAGGTGGTGCGCGACTTCGCGATAGAGCGCGCGGCCGCCGAGGGCGACCTGCGGGGAAGCCGGATCCGGCACGCCCGGGTCCTCGCCGATCTGGTGGAACGGATCGCGCCGCGGCTGGGCCGGATGCTGCCCGAGGCGATCGTGCGGCTCGACGACATGACCGGCGACATGGGTGCCGCGCTCTCCTGGGCGGTCGGCGAGGAGCCGCACACCGCGTTGCGCCTGGCCGCGGCCCTGCCCCGGTGGTGGCGGCTGCGTGGCCGGGAGGTCGTCGGGGAGCAGTGGCTGCGCCGCCTGCTCGCCGACCCGCGGACCGCCGACGCCGATCCGGTGATCCGTGCCTGGGCCCGGGCGGGCCTGGCCCGGCTGTCCGGGGACCGCGGGGTGGCGTTCGTGGCACTGTCCGAATTCGAGCAGCTCGGGTCCGTCGACGGCCGGCTGGTCGCCCACGGCCTGCTGGCCGGGCCGGGCGGCGGCACGGCCGAGGCCCGGCGGCACGGCGAGGCGGCGCTGGCCCTGGCCCGGGAGACCGGGCGACGGCGGGAGGCGGCGATCGCGGAGCGGCGCCTGGCCCGGCACGAGGTCCGGGCCGGTGATCTCGGGGCGGCCCGGCGCCGGCTGGCCGAGGCGGAACGGCTGGCCGGGGAGTGCGCCGATCGTAGGCTGCGGGCGTCGGTGCTGGTCAGTCTCGCGGAGGTGGCCCGGCTGGACGACCGTCCGGCGGAGGCGGTCCGGGTGGGGCAGGCCGTGCTCACCGAGCAGCAGCGGGCCGTGGAGGCGGAGGCGGAGCGCCGGCTGCTCGCCACGATCGGGATGGCGCTGGCCGAGACTGATCGGCTGGCGGAGGCGGCCGAGGTGCTGACCGGGTTGCGGCCGTTCGGCGATGGGACACCGGATGGTGAGGCCCCGGACGGCGCGGCGTCGCTGGTCGAGGGCGCGATCGCGCTGCGGCGTGGCGAACCGAAGCGGGCGGCGGAGTGCTTCGGCCGGGCTTGCGAGGTGTACGAGGGCGGCGATCCACGACCGCACGTCACGGCTCTCGTCGGCCTGATCGCCAGCGTCCCGGACCACGACGACCGGGTGGCGGCGGTCCGCAGACTGGCCGAACTCTGCCGGGAGACCGGGGTTCGCCTGCTCCCTCGCGACCGCGACGCCCTCGGCCCGGAGACCGTGTCCCGGGTCCTCATGCCCTGACGGGTGAGCGACCCGGCACCTTCCCGCGGAACCACGATTTCGCGGGGGTATCCGGGGCGCGGCGCGCGCAGCCCGGCTTTGTAGCGTGCCCCCCACGCGCCCGGCCGCAGCGGCGCCGCGCCCGTTCAAGCGGCGAGAACGAGACTCCCCCGTAAGCCCCGTACGTCGCCTCGAACGCGCCGCATCCCCCTGCGCACGCCACAGTAGCCGGGTAGCGCGTGGGCCCACGGAAAATCGCGTCTTCTGCCGGTTGTTCTGCCGGTTCCGGCAGTTCGATCAGGCCGCGGACGCGGTTTCCGAGCTTCCGGCCACCGCGCACGGGTTCACCGCGTCGCGGACGGTGCGCAGTGAGCCGAGCAGATCGGTGAGTCGATCCGGCGGGAGCAGCCCCACGTACCACTGCTGGACGAGCTCGAGATGGCCCGGCAGCACCTCCTCGAGGCGCTGCGTGCCGGCGTCGGTGATCACCGCGTACGAGCTGCGGCGGTCACTGGGGCAGGCCTCGCGGCGGACCATGCCGTCGCGCTCCATCCGGTCCACCACGCGGGTGACACCGCTGGTGGAGAGGGTGGTCTGACCGGCGAGATCGGTCATCCGGAGGCGGTGGCCGGGCGAGCGGGCGAGGCGCATCAGCACCTCGAACTCGACCGTGGAGAGGCGGTGCTGCTCGAACTGTGCGGCGAGGCGGTTCATCAGACCCGTGTATGCCTCGGCCAGCAGGCCGACCGCGGTGAGGCGAGGGTCGTCCAGATCGGTGTTCACGCGGTCAACTCTAACAGGCACTTGACAGAGGGAATATTGCCGAGCATATAGTTGCTCCGTCACACAAGCATTCGGCACAGAGCTAGCTTGAGAGAAGGACTCGTCATGACCGTCAACACGCGTGAGTTCGAGGGTCTGCAGATCCCGGCCGCCGGCACCTACGAGCTGGACGCTGCTCACAAGCGGGTCGGTTTCGTCGCCAAGCACCTCATGGTCAGCAAGGTTCGTGGCCAGTTCGCCGAGGCGAGCGCGACCATCGTGGTCGCGGAGAACCCCCTCGAGTCCTCGGTGACCGCCACGATCAAGGCCGCCAGCATCGAGACCGGCCAGGTCGACCGCGACAACCACCTGCGCACCGGCGACTTCCTCGAGGCGGAGAAGTACCCGACCCTCGAGTTCCGCAGCACCGGCGTGAAGTCGCACGCGGGCGCCGAGTTCGTCCTCGACGGCGAGCTCACCATCAAGGACGTGACCAAGCCGGTCGAGCTGGTCGTCGAGTTCGAGGGCGCCGCCACCAGCCCGTACGGGCAGCACGTCTTCGGCTTCAGCGCGACCACCGAGATCGACCGCGAGGACTGGGGCCTGACCTGGAACGTGGCCCTGGAGACCGGCGGCGTGCTGATCGGCAAGAAGATCAAGATTGAGATCGAGGGCGAGGCCGTACTGCAGGCCTGAGACATTCGCCACCAGGGTCCCGGCCCCGGTCAGTCGATCGTCCACATCAGAGGCGCCGTCAGGTTCTGGCGGCGCCTCGGTGCATCTGGCGCTAAGTGGCGCGGGATGGCAAGGTAGACCGAGCGTACATGCTCGCTCACAGAGTGGTGATCGACGTCCGTTTCGTCCCCGGCCGCTCCCCGGGAGGGCACATGGGCAAAGATCTCGTGCACGGCGTCTTCTCGCCCCAGGACCGGATCGAGTATCGGGAGAAGGTCCGCCAGTGCCTGGATGTGCTGGGCCGCCTCCTCGACCACGGATCGTTCGACGACGGCACCGGGATGACCGGGCTGGAGCTGGAGATCAACCTGGTCGACGCGGAGGCCGGGCCGGTGATGCGGAACGTCGAATTCCTCGGTGAGCTCGCCGATCCCCGTTTCCAGGCCGAGCTGGGACGATTCAACATCGAGCTGAACGTGCCACCCCGGGCCATTTCGGGTGAGGGTTTCGACGCGTACGAGAAAGAGATCCTGGAAGCTCTGCGCGCCGCCGAGGAGTGCGCGGGGAAGAGCGAGACACGCCTGGCCATGGTCGGGATGCTTCCCACGCTGGCGGCGGAGCGGATGACGCCGGACACGCTCACCGACAACGAGCGGTTCCGGGCGCTGAACACCGAGATCGTCCGGGCGCGGGGTGACGAGTTCCGGCTCGACATCCGCGGGGTCGAACGGCTGCTCAGCGCCAACCCGTCGATCGCGCCCGAGGCGGCCTGCACCAGCGCGCAGTTCCACCTGCAGGTACCGGCCGGCAGCTTCGCGCGGTACTGGAACGCCTCCCAGGCACTCGCCGCCGCCCAGGTCGCGCTCGGCGCCAACTCGCCCTTCCTGTTCGGCCGCCGGCTCTGGGCGGAGACCCGGATCGCGCACTTCGAGCAGGCCACCGATGTCCGGCCGGACGAGTTCATCGCCCAGGGCGTACGGCCGCGGGTCTGGTTCGGCGAGCGCTGGATCACCTCGGTCTTCGACCTGTACGAGGAGAACGTCCGCTTCTTCCCGCCGCTGCTGCCCTTCCTCGGCGACGAGGACCCGGCCGCCGTCTGGTCGGCCGGCGAGGTGCCGCGGCTACGCGAGCTCTGCATGCACAACGGCACGATCTACCGGTGGAACCGTCCGGTCTACGACGTGCTCGACGGGCGCCCCCACCTGCGGGTGGAGAACCGGGTGCTGCCGTCCGGCCCGACCGTGACGGATCTGCTGGCCAACGCGGCGTTCTACTTCGGAGTCGTACGCCGGCTCGCCGAACAGGAGCGGCCGGTCTGGTCACGGCTCGACTTCGGCGCGGCGGCGGAGAGCTTCCGGGACGCGGCCCGGTTCGGCCTGGACGCCACGGTGCGCTGGCCGGGCCTCGGCGAGGTGCCGGTGACCGAGCTGATCCTCTCGACACTGCTGCCCAAGGCACATGCCGGGCTGGACGCCTTCGGGGTCGACCCGGCTCAGCGGGACCGGTTGCTCGGCATCATCGAGGATCGCTGCCGCACCGGCCGCAACGGTGCCACCTGGCAGACCGAGACGGTGCGGGCCGCCGAGCGTACGGGCCAGGACCGGACAACGGCACTACGCACGATGACCACCCAGTACCTCGAGCTCCAGCACTCGAACGAGCCCGTCCACACCTGGCCCCTCTGACCCCCTCACCCACCCGCCGTCGCCATCCCTGGCTCCGTCTCGATCCTGCCAAGATCGGTGAGTGTGAGCTATTTGTCGGGGTTGATGCGGGCGACGGTGGGGTTTGCGGGGGGCGGGGTGATCGTGGAGCGGGAGGCCGTGGCGGTTTTGCGGGCGGCGGCTCGGCGGGCGGCGTTCTTGCTGGGGCGGGCCAGGGCGGCGAGTTCCGGGTCGGCGGCGCCGTCCGTGGTGGCCGGGGCGGAATCCCCGGCGGTGGGTGACGGCTTCGGGGCCGGGGACTTCGTGGGCTTCGCCTCGGCGGTCGGCGTCGGCTGCGCGGTCGGTGTTGCCGGCTCGGGTGCGGGCTTGGTGGCGGGGGTGCGGCGGGACGGCTTTCGGGCCGGGGACTTGCCGGTGGCCGCGGCGCTCTCGGCCGGTTTGGCGAGGTCGGAGAGGAACTCGTCGTAGGCGCGGGACTCCTCGGCCTGCTTGCGGGCGCCGAACTGGAACCAGCGGCGCCGGGGTGCCCGGTCGGCGGGGACCTCGACGGCCGCGCCGGCTGCCGGGGTCGCCTCGGCGGCGGGTGCGCCGGTGGCCTTCGCGGCGGTGCGCGGCCTCGGTGCCGGTTTCGCCTGCTCGGCGGCGGGCGCCTGCTTCGACTTCGCCTGGTCGGCCGGGGCCGGCTGCTTCGGAGCGGTGGCCGTGGGCGTCTGCTTCGCCGGCTCGACGCCGGTGCTGGGCTGCGGCCTGGTGGGCTCGGGCTTGGTGGGCTCGGGCTTGGCGGCCGCCGCGGGCTTGGCCGAGGTGGAGGCCGGGGCGGGAGGTGCGGCCGGAGTGGACACCGGAGCCGGCGGCGGGGTCGGCGCGGTGGGCAGAGGGGTGTCGCCGGGTGAGGGCTGGTGGGTGCGGCGGCCGCGGCCCAGGGCGACCATCATCGCGGAACCGGCGAGGCCGGCCAGGACGGCGTACGGCGCGATCAGGTACGCCGACTGGAGCGGGCCCAGCGCCTCGGTGAGCTGCGGGGCCAGGGCGAGGAACGAGATCGCGACGAGCAGCGGGCCGACCGCACCGGAGGTGGCGGAACCGAGGCCCAGGTCGCCGCGGCGGACGGCGGGCCAGACGGCGATCAGGCCGATGACGAACGCGGCGAACAGGGTCAGCGCGGCGCTCGGCCAGTAGATGCCGCCGTACCGTACGGGGGAGTCGGTCTCGGCGAACTGCCAGCTCGTCGGGTACGCCGCGGTGGATCGTCCGGTGATCAGCCCGGCGGCGACCGCGGCGACGGCGAGCGCCCAGAGCCACGCGGCGGTGCCGAGCAGGTTCGTCGCCACCGGGGTGGAGGAGACCGCCCAGTAGGCGACCACCACGCCGGTGACGAGACCGATCAGTGCGTAGCCGACGGCGACCAGCTGCGGGGAGAGCGTGTCGGCGCGGACCGCTGAGCGGGCCGGCAGCGCGACCAGGGCGACCGAGACGAGCGCGCCCAGCGCCGCGGAGGTGGCCAGGGCGAACCGCCAGAGCGAACGCCACCGCCCGGCCCGGTCGGCGCGCATCCGGCCGGCGATCACCGCGCCGAGCACGGTCGCGCTCGCGGTGATCCAGGTGGCCCAGCCGAGGCTGCCCAGCCAGAGGCTCTCCGCCTCGGTCAGGGTCGCCGGCCAGGCGATGACGCCGAGCCCGTAGCCGAGTCCCAGTTGTGC
Source organism: Actinoplanes sp. NPDC051851 (assembly GCF_040681165.1). Classification (NCBI taxonomy): domain Bacteria; kingdom Bacillati; phylum Actinomycetota; class Actinomycetes; order Micromonosporales; family Micromonosporaceae; genus Actinoplanes; species Actinoplanes sp. NPDC051851. The sequence continues at coordinate 414,959 of NZ_JBFAYF010000001.1, forward strand.
CGCGCCCGCGCCGGCGGCGATCCCGGCCGCCGCGCCGGCCTGTGTTGTCCAGCCCTTCTCGGCCATGCCGGGCACTGTACTTGCCGGTGCCGATGTCCGCGAAACGACGACGGGTGCGGGGTCACACTCGGTCCCGCCGGTGCGGAAGCCCCCGGTGACGCTCAAGATTCGATACCTTGACGCTGCGACGACGACGGATGCACGCAGCGGAGGAACCGTGATGCCGGACGACCGTGAGCAAGGCGCGGACACCGGTGCCCCGCGCCCGGCCGAGACCCGTCCGATGCCGGCGGCTGACTCATCTCCACCCTCCTCTGCCGGGGCCGGCCCCGGCGCTTCCGATCCGTCCGGGGACGAGACCCGGGTTCAGCGGAATCAGCCGTCCGGCCGCCCCCGATCGGAGGACACCCGGACCACGGTCGCGTCCTGGGATCCGGATCCGCGCCCGAACGATGCCGCCTGGACCGGGCGCGCCGCGGTGCGGGCGCCCCGCCCGGACGGCGGTGGCGGTGGGGCGTACCCGGAAAGGGGTTGGGACACCGGCAGCCCAAGTGAGTCCGAGGGCCGCTGGTGGATGCCGATCCTGGTGGGAAGCGTCGCGCTGGTGCTCCTGGCCCTCCTGGTGATCGGCCTTGCGCTGATCGTGCGGAACACCGGGGGCGCCGAGTCGCCGACGCCGACGCCGACTGCCACGGTGACCGAGACGGCCACCGGGACGACGGAGCCCAGCGCGGCCGAGACGACCACGCCGCCGCCGGTCACCACGACCGCCACCACCGAGCCGGTGTCCACCGAGATCACCGTTCCGGCGCTGCGCGGCATGCCACTGAACGACGCGCAGGCGGCGCTGCAGCGGATGGGCCTCACCTACCGGATCATCACGCGGGAGAGCGATGTGGAGCCCGGCGTCGTGATCGACAGCGACCCGGCGGAAGGCCAGGTCGTGCCCTCCGATACCAGGATCACCCTCGTCGTCGCGGTCGGGAGTACGGCGAACCCGACCCCGACGACGACGGCGGTGCCCACCACCGGCGTCACCACCGAGCCCGTCGAGGACTGACCACGTCGTGCACGGTCGAGTCGCTCGAGGTCGGGTTGGCTCAACGGGGCGCGCGTACCGGCCGGGCGGGAACCACGTTCGGCCGGGTGGTGGGCTGGCGGCCGTTCCGGGCCCGGGGATCCGGGGCCTTCCCGACCTGTCGCAGGCCGTTGACCTGCACGAAGATGGATCGGCGCTCTACCGCGTCACCGGCCGAGTTGAGCTCGTACCCGTCGAGCCATACCCAGCCCTCGTAGGTGGGCCAGTCGTGCACCCGGATGACCCGGAAGAGCAGTGGGGTTGCGAATTGGACGCTCGCCGCTTTCGTCACGTGGAGGACGTCACCGGACCGAGGAAGTAGCACGTCATCTCCTGCCCTGAGATTCGTTGCCTGTGACCGAGCTCAGAGAGAACCGGGCTCAGATTGACTTTGTGACACAGATGCACCAGTCTGCCCGCCTCATGCACCTTTGCAAGCCTCCGCCGATGTCAACATCGAGGAAGGTTGCGGAACGTCACTATCGCCGACCTGCCACCCGTTTTCTGGGCAGGAGTCCATGAGGGACTCCCCGTGGCTCGGCACCCCGTATCGGACGTTGATTTGGTGTTTTATGTCGGACTTGGTCGCATCGCTCAAGAACGTTAAGTGATGCTGGCCATACGGAAAGATTGCATCAGAGGCGTCGTCGATGCAAGTTGCATGTCAGTCTTCCGTGATCGTGAGTGATCATTCATAGGGGCTCACCTATCGAAGATCCTGGCTGGACGTGGGTATAAGTTGGACATATACCCGCAAATTGCCAGTTGACGCGAGTTATTCAAACCATCCGATGGGACTACCCCGAACAGCGCAACGCACTGCTGGTGCGCACCTCGCGGGAATCGTCGTCGTTGCTCATCCAGGACGATCTCATTGATCTCTGGGCGACCCTCGATGGAGGCCGTCGCCGACCTGGGGAGGTTGCTGTGGAACTCACGGACGTCAAGGAAGTCAAGGGACTCCGGGTGGACCTGAGCCGTGCGCGGTGGCTCCGGAGTGCCGGCGGCGACGCCGCGGACGGGAACTCGGTCGAGGTGGCCTTCGTGGACGGTGCGATCGCCGTACGGGACTCGAAGAACCCCGCCGGCCCGGCGCTGATCTTCACGGCCGCGGAATGGGACGCTTTCGTCGGCGGTGCCAAGGATGGCGAATTCGACCTCTGACCTGCGATAGTTTCGTTCTTACCCGCGGGCATCCCGGCCGTCTTGTGGCCATATGCCCGAATTTTGCCGTCGCCAGGTGCGGCGCGCCTCGTTGAATGTTCCAAGCGCGGGCCGGACCGCGCTGACGGCCGGGATGGATTCGAACGAGGCAAGGCAGAGATATGACGATTGGTTCGGAGAGCCTCAGCAACGGCTCGTCGACGGCACAGGACCGGTTCAGCGGCGGCGTGAGCGCGTACCGGGCGAGCCGCCGGGAGGCGCTGTCGGTGGATTCCGCCGACGATCTGCTGTCTCCCCGGCACAGCAGCGGTTCGGGTCTGCCGACCCGTTCGCCCGGGGGTTCGTACAGCAGCATCGAGCCGACCAGTGCACTGGACCGCGCGGCCACGTTGCCGTCGCTGGACCTGCAGGGCCTGACCGAGCCGGTCTTCGGAGCGAGCTGGAGCAGCGACGGATCGTCGTCGTCCAGCGAGTCGATGGCGGATCACCCGCTGCTCCGGGGCCTGCTCCTGGAACTGCCGGCGCGCGGCACCCTGCCGCCGTCCGAGTGGCTGGACCGCTGGTTCGAGGCGGCGCGCTCCATTCTGGAGCTGCTCTACGTCCAGGAGGCCCGTGCCGCCGCGCATAACAGGTAGGTGAGACCGTTCGGCCCGCCCCCGGTAGACGGGGCGGGCCGACGCCTTCTCCGGGAGTCAGCGGACCCCGGCGCGAACGCGTTCCCGTCCCAGCGGGGCCAGCACGAGCGGGGCGAGCCGGCTGTGCCGCAGCGCTGCGCGTACCCCGATCGCCACGCCCGCGATCGCGACCAGCGTGATCGCCACCCCGGTCGCGGTGCTCACCCCGGGGACGCCCTCGCCGGGCAGGGCCACCAGCCCGGCAGCCAGGGGCAGCCCGGCCACCGCGGCGAGCCCGGTGACCTGGAGCGGCGCCGCGACCAGCGGGTGTGCCGCACCGGCACGCAGGGCCGGCGGCACCGGCGCCAGCGGTGCGGTCGCGAACGCGCCGGCACCGCGCCGCACCCAGCTGAGGTGGCGTACGGTCCCGGTCAGCACGATCAGCGCCGGTACGGCGGGAAGCAGTGCGGCCGTCGTCGCCGTGGACGCACCCGGCATCAGGGCGGCGACCAGCGGCACCGCCACGAACGCCGTCGCGCCTGCGCCGACCAGCAGCCCCAGCACACCCGCCCGCCGGCGCATGGCGAGCGCTGTGCCGGCGCTGGGCAGCCCGTCCGCCACGAGTCCGGCCGTGAGCCAGACGACAGCGAGCACCCCGATCAGAACGACGTCCACGGCAGTAGTCACATCGACAGCGTTCACCGATTACGCGGCGCGCAAAACCGGGCTGTTCCCGGACCGCGACCCGTAGGGGTAACAGTCGGAAACCCGATCGAAGATCAGATCAGACGGCGAAGTCGGTGACCGGCTCGGTGGCGGGCGCCGGCGGGGTGGCCTTCCACAGCCCGAGCTTCTGCGCCGCGAGCCGGCTCAGGTACGCGGGGTTGAGGAGGACGTACCGCTTCCACAGCCGCTTCGGCTCCAGACCGAGGCGCCACAGCCACTCCAGCGCGTACTTCTGCATCCACGCGGGAGGGTTCTTCAGCAGCCCGGCGTGGTAGTCGAACGCGGCGCCCACGGCGAGCAGTGGCATGTCCAGGTGCGGTCGCATGGCGTAGGTGAAGACCTCCTGCCGCGGGCAGCCCAGACCGACCAGCACCACACGGGCACCGGAGGCCTTGATCCGCTCCGCGATCTCGATCTCCTCGCCCGGGTGCGACTTCCGGAACTTCGACGCCTCCACCCCGGCGATCTTCAGCGCGGGGAACATCTCCTGCAGCGCCGGCACGAGCCGCTCCAGCGTCGGCTCGGTGGACCCGTACAGGTAGACCGGAAGCCCCTCGGCCGCCGCGCGCTCCACCACTTTGAGGGTCAGCGTCGGCCCGTACACCCGATCGGTGAGTCCCGCCCCGTGCAGCAGGTTCAGTGCCCACCGCACCGGCTGTCCGTCCGGCGTCACCAGATCGAACGAGTTCAGGCGCGCATTGTGCGCCGCATCCTGTACCCCGGTCATCACCCCGTGCACGGCCAGCGCCGTGACCGCGAACCCCCGCCCCTCCTTGGCCGCCTCAACAATCTTGGCAGTCGCACTGGCGTAGTCCGTCGCGTCGACCAGCACACCCAACACGTTGCGCTTGTCCTGGCCAACCCCGGTGGGCGTAGCGGTCACAAAGAACTCCACGACGTAGAGACACTGGCGCGCCACCTTACCGCCGACGTCCAACGGTCAAAACGTGACGCGACACACCGTACGGAAAAAACAAGGGCGGAACCGAGACCAAAAACTTTTCCAGCCCGACCACCGGCAAAGCGGGCCCACCGTAACGTGGGGGTCTGGGGGGCTCGGCCCCCAGGTAGCAAAACGAGGCGCCCTGGTTCGCGGTCTTTGCGAACACAGGGCGCCTGCGAATCGTGGGGATGGGGGGAGTTGAACCCCCACGTCCTTTCGGACACACGGACCTGAACCGTGCGCGTCTGCCATTCCGCCACATCCCCATGTGACTTGGTCTCGGAGATCATATAACTGACCTCGGTGACCGGGTGAAGCGGGCCCCGCCGGGTCTGCTTCAGGTTACTGCGTGCGACAGACTACGCTGTCGCACGTCACTAGAGCGAGTTGATATCGCCCCGCGACGCAGGAAACATTAGCACGGCGTCGTAGGGCGTCATACGAGGGTCAGAAGTGCCGGCTGCTCTTGGGCTACAGATGCGCAAGCGGCCGCCGGATACCATCATGTCCTCGGAACCCGAGGAGGAGCCGGTGAGCGTGCTGCAGCGCTTTGAGAAGCGATTGGAAGGCCTGGTCGAAGGGGCCTTCGCGAAGGTGTTCAAGGGTGTAGTGCACCCTGTGGAGATTCTGAATGCCATGCAGCGGGAGGCCGAGGCGCACAAGGCCATCCTCGCCGGTGGCCGCACCCTCGTGCCCAACCGCTACGTGATCGACCTGTCGCCGTACGACCACAGTCGTCTGGCGCCCTACGCCGCCGCGCTGGCGCAGGAGCTGGCGCAGTCCCAGGCCGAGTTCATCGGTGAGCAGGCCTGGACGGTGTACGGCGACGTGATCGTCGAGATCGAGCGTGGGGACGGCCTGGACACGGGCATGTTCCGCGTGACCGCGGAGGTCTACACCGGTGGTGAGGTCGCCCCGGTGCAGCAGCCGGCGTATGACGCCGGCCCGCAGTACTCGCCCTACGACCAGCACGGTGGTGGCTACCAGCAGCACGGTGGTGGCGGCCACGGTGGCCCGCGCAGCGTCGGACTGGTCTCCGGCGACGGGCGGACCTACCCGCTGCAGATGGGCTCGACCGTCATCGGTCGTGGCGACCAGGCGAACCTGCGCCTGCCGGACGTCGGCATCTCGCGCCGGCACGCCCGGCTCGACTACGACGGCAACCAGGTCGTGCTGACCGACCTCGGTTCCACCAACGGCACCATGGTCAACGGCCAGCGCGTGTCGGCCGTGGCACTGAACCCGGGCGACATGATCCAGCTCGGCACCACCACGCTCACCTTCCGAGTGGACGGCTAGCGGCCTTGCCCGAATTCGTCCTCACCGTCGCCCGGTTCGGATTCCTCATCCTTCTGTGGATCTTCGTGTTCACGGTGGTCGGTGTGATCCGACGGGATCTGTTCGCGGGTGCCCGGTCCAAGAGCATCGTCGCCAGCCCTCGGGGGGTGGGTGGCGCGGTGCTTCAGGGCCGGCCGGCGAAGGTGAAGCGCGGTAAGGCGGCGCGGCAACTGGTCGTGACCGCCGGTCAGCTGGCCGGCACCCGTATCACGCTCGGTGAAGCCCCGATCACGATAGGGCGTGCTGAGGATTCGACGCTCGTCATCACCGACGACTTCGCCTCCGCGCGCCACGCCCGGCTGGTGCCACGCGACGGCCAGTGGTTCGTTGAGGACCTCGGCTCGACCAACGGTACTTATCTTGATCGAGGTAAGGTCTCCGGGCCAACCCCCGTCCCCCTTGGCGTCCCGATCCGCATCGGACGCACTTCTCTCGAGTTACGGCCATGACCCTGACCCTGCGCTATGCCGCTCAGTGCGACCGCGGTCTGATCCGAGACCTCAACCAGGACTCCGTTTACGCCGGGCCGCGACTCCTCGCAGTCGCGGACGGCATGGGCGGCATGGCCGCTGGTGACGTCGCGTCCAACATCGTCATCGCCGCTATGGCGCCACTCGACGACGACGTCCCGGGGGACGCGCTCGTCGACGCGCTGCGGCACGCCGTCGGCACTGCCAACCAGCAGCTGCGTGACACCGTCGACGCCAACCCGCAACTCGAGGGTATGGGCACCACGCTGACCGCGGTGCTCTTCTCGGGAAGCAAGTTCGGCATGGTGCACATCGGCGACTCCCGCGCGTACCTGTTGCGCAGCGGTGAGTTCGCGCAGATCACCAAGGACGACACGTACGTTCAGATGCTGGTCGACGAGGGCCGCGTCAGCCCCGAGGAGGCGAGCAGCCACCCGCAGCGGTCGCTGCTCACCCGAGCGCTGGACGGCCGGGACATCGACCCGGAGTACTCCGTCCGCCAGGTTCTCAAGGGCGACCGGTACCTCATCTGCAGCGACGGCCTCTCCGGTGTGGTCAGTGGCGAGACGATCGCCCAGACCATGAAGGAGATCCCCGACCCTAAGGCCTGCGCCGAACGCCTGGTGCAGCTCGCCCTCCGTGGCGGCGGTCCGGACAACATCACCGTGGTGATCGCGGACGCGACCGACGTCGACATCATGGAACAGGCGCCGATCGTCGGCGGTGCGGCGTCCCCGCTCGACCGTGGCAACACCACGGTGGCGGACAGCTCCACCTCGGCGGCCCGCGCGGCGGCTCTCAAGCCGCAGGCGCCGCGCCCGGCGCAGCCGGAGACCAACGGGTACGACCGCGAGCCGGAGCCCCAGGGCCACCCGGTACGGACGACCCTGCTGGTCCTCCTGCTGCTCGGTGTGCTCGGCGGTGGTCTCTGGGCCGGGTGGAAGTACACCCAGGGCCAGTACTACGTCGGCGCGACCGAGGCGGGGCAACTGGCCATCTTCCGCGGCGTGCCGGGGCAGATCGCCGGGCTGGACCTGTCGACGGTGAGCGAGACCAGCACGGTCCGCCTGGAAGACCTGACCACGGTCGCCCAGGAGCGGGTCAAACAGGGCATCCACGCCGACAGCCAGGACGCCGCACGGACGATGCTGACCGACCTGACCACGGACGACGGTTCGAACCCGAACCTGAAGCCGGTCTGCGTCACGACCAGCCTCGCCCCGACCGCGACCGCGACGCCGGGTGCGAACCCGAGCGCCGTGGCCTCGACGGGAACCGTGCCGAGTGCCCAACCGTCCGAGAGTGCAGCCACGGCCGCCGACAACGGCTGCCGGACCGTCGACTGAGCACGGCCTACACGTCTGGGGAAATTTCTTGACCGCGCCCGCCGTACCGGCTCCCACACCCGCTTCCACGGGTGAGATGTCGCGTATCCCGGGATTGAAGACCCGCCGTAACGCCGAACTCGGGCTGCTGGCGTTCGCCATGCTGCTCGTGATGGCGTTCGGGGCGACCGTCGAGGCGAACCAGTTCGACACGATCACGTCCACGTTCTGGGTGCCGGCCGTGCTGCTGAGCATCCTGTTCCTGGGCCTGCACGTGGTCATCCGGTTCACCGCGCCGTACGCCGACCCGGTGCTGCTCCCCGCGGTGGCGCTGATCAACGGGATCGGGGTGGCGTTCCTGCGCCGCCTCGACATCGCCCGGGCGATCAGCAACGACGAGGACATCCCGGGGATCTTCGCCGGCACCGGTGGGCGCCAGCTCGCCTGGACCCTGGCCTCGCTGATCCTGGCCACGGTCCTGCTGCTGGTGGTGCGCGACCACAAGATCGTTTCCCGGTACGCGTACACGCTGGGCCTGGCCGGCATCGTGCTGGTGATGATCCCGGCGGTGCTGCCGTCGAGCCTCTCCGAGGTCAATGGCGCCAAGCTGTGGATCAAGTTCGGCTCGTTCTCGATCCAGCCGGGTGAGTTCGCGAAGCTGGCGCTGGTCTCCTTCTTCGCGTACTACCTGGTCCGCAAGCGCGAGGTGCTCTCGCTGGCCAGCAAGCGGTTCCTGGGCATCGACTTCCCGCGCGGCCGCGACCTCGGTCCGGTCGTCACGGTCTGGCTGCTCAGCCTCCTGGTCCTGGTCTTCGAGAAGGACCTCGGTACCGCGCTGATGTACTTCGGCCTCTTCGTGGTCACGCTCTACGTGGCCACCGAGCGGTCCAGCTGGCTGATCATCGGCCTGGTGCTCTTCTTCGGCGGCGTCTACCTGGCCTACCTGCTGGGCGCCTCGGTCGGCGGCCCGTTCGCGAACTTCTACGACCGGGCCGAGGTCTGGCTGGACCCGTTCTCGGACGCCAACTACGACCGGGTCGGCGGCAGCTACCAGCTGGTCCAGGGCCTGCTCGGCCTCGGCAGCGGCGGACTCTTCGGGTCCGGGCCGGGCGGTGGCGCGCCGGGGCACATCCCCGAGGTGCGCACCGACTTCATCTTCGCCGGGCTCGGTGAGGAGATCGGTCTCTTCGGTCTCTCCGCGCTGCTCGTCTGCTACCTGCTGATCGTCGAGCGCGGCCTGCGCGCGGCGATCGCGGTGCGTGACTCGTTCGGCAAGCTGGTCGCCGGTGGCCTGGCGTTCACGCTCGGCCTGCAGGTCTTCGTGATCCTCGGTGGCATCACCGGGCTGATCCCGCTGACCGGCCAGACCACGCCGTTCCTCTCCGGCGGTGGTTCCTCCCTGATGGCGAACTGGCTACTGATCGGCATGCTGTTGCGGATCTCGAACGCGGCCCGCGGACCTGCGGGCGGCCCCGCCGGCCCGGAACGGCCCGGACCGAAGAAGGCACCCACCCAGCTCCACGGCGCCATGACGGAGGTGATCAAGCCGTGAACGCCCCACTCCGCCGTTCCGGCGTGGTCATCATGGTCCTCTTCGGCCTGATCTTCGCGAACCTCAACTGGGTTCAGGCGTACAAGGCCGACGACTACCGCACCAGCTACCGAAATCCGCGGGTGCAGGAGGCGGAGTACGACCGTCCCCGTGGCGTCATCGAGGCCGATGGCACCGCGCTCGCCCAGAACCAGGCGACCGAGGACGACCTGAAGTACCTCCGCGTCTACCCGAAGGGCGAGGCGTACGCCCCGGTCATCGGGTACAAGCCGGTCAGCATGGGCAGCGTCGGCATCGAGGAGAGCGAGAACGACTTCCTCTCCGGCGAGAGCGACAAGCTCTTCGCGGACCGGCTCAGCGACATGTTCACCGGGGACAACAGCGGCGGCGGCAACGTGGTGCTGACGCTGAACACCAAGGCGCAAGAGGTCGCGTACAAGCAGCTCAAGAACAACGAGCGCGGTGCGACCCGGGGCGCGGCGGTGGCGATCGACCCGCAGACCGGCGCGATCCAGGCGCTGGCCTCGTTCCCCAGCTACGACCCGAACGAGCTCGTCACACACGACAAGACGGCGGCGTCGAAGACGTACAACGTGCTCCTCAAGAAGGAGAACAACCCGCTGCTGAACCGGGCGACCTCGCAGACCCTGCCGCCCGGCTCGACCTTCAAGGTGGTCGTCTCGGCGGCGGCCCTGCAGAACGGGTACGACGAGGACACCGAGATCCCGGCGGGCAGCGTCTACACCGAGGGCGGCGCGACGATCCACAACGCCGAGGACGAGGTCTGCCCGGGCAGCGAGGTCACCCTCAAGGAGGCGCTGACCGAGAGCTGCAACACCGGGTACGCCAAGCTCGGCGTGAAGCTCGGGGCCGACAAGGTCAAGGCGGCGGCGAAGGCGTTCGGCTTCGAGGACGACACGCTCAAGGTCGGCGATCTGGAGAGCGGCGACGGCCTCGCGGTGGCGGCCAGCCACACCGGTGAGATCGCGAACGAGGACGGCAGCACCGACAAGGCGGCGCTGGCCCAGTCCTCGATCGGCCAGCGGGACGTCCGGATGACGCCGGTACAGGGCGCGCTGATCGCGGCCGCGGTGGCCAACGGCGGTGAGGAGATGCGGCCGTACCTCGTACAGAAGCTTCTGAACCAGGATCGCGGCACGGTCTACACGGCCCAGCCCAAGACGCTGCGCACCCCGATCAGCGGAACCGTCGCGTCCAAGCTGAAGGACATGATGGTCAGCGTCGTCGAGAACGGCACCGGCACGAACGCGCAGATCGACGGATACACGGTCGGCGGCAAGACCGGTACTGCCCAGAACGTGGAGAACGCCGACCCGCACGGCTGGTTCATCGGGTTCGCCTTCAACGACAAGGGCGAGGCCGTCTCGGCGGTCTGCGTCGTTCTGGAGAACGTGTCCGGTGGGCACGCCAGTGCCGAAGCTGCCCGGATCGCCGGCCTGATCATGAAGGCCGCGGCCGGGGGAGGGAACTGACATGATCCGCCCGGGGGTCACGCTCGGTGGGCGCTACCGCTTGGAGGAGCGGATCGCCGGCGGCGGCATGGGTGACGTCTGGCGCGGCACGGACGACGTGCTGGGCCGGACCGTCGCGGTCAAGATCCTGCTGCCCGCGCTGCTGGACGAGCCGGGCTTCGCCGAGCGTTTCCGCGGCGAGGCACGCACGATGGCGACCATCAACCACCCGGGCGTCGTGGACGTCTACGACTACGGCAGCGACCAGCAGCTCGCCTTCCTGGTGATGGAGTATGTCGAGGGCGACGCGCTCTCCCGCACCCTGAGCCGGGTCGGCCGGCTCACCCCGGCGCGGACCATGGCGCTGGTCGCCCAGGCCGCCGACGCGCTGCAGGCGGCGCACGCGAACGGGATCGTGCACCGGGACGTGAAGCCGGGAAACCTGCTGGTCCGCCCGAACGGGACGCTGGTCCTGACCGATTTCGGCATCGCCCGCTCGGCGCTGGTCGGTCAGCTCACCGTGGCCGGCGCGGTGCTCGGCACGGCGTCGTACATCTCGCCCGAGCAGGCCGCCGGCGACACGGCCACCCCGGCGTCCGACGTGTACGCCCTCGGCGTGGTCGCCTACCAGTGCCTCTCCGGCCACCGGCCGTTCGACGGGGCCACCCCGATCGAGATCGCCATGAAGCACGTCCGGGAGACCCCCCGGCCGCTGCCCGGCGACATCCCGCCCGCGGTACGCGCCATTGTGGAGCGGGCGCTCGCCAAGGACCCTGCCGCCCGCTGGCCCAGCGCCGCGGCGATGGCGGCGGTCGCCCGGCAGGCCGCCTCCTCGCTGACCACCCAGCCGCACCCGGTGCAGCACCCGATCCAGCAGCCCGTGGCCCAGCCGGCCCGGGCCGCGGTGCCCCGGCCGACCTCGGGTGCCCGCGGCGCGGCGTCGGTCCCGCAGGCACCCCAGGCGTCACCGGCCCCACCGGTCTCGCCGCCCTCGCCCCCGCCGTACCGGCCGCAGTCGCCGCATCCGGGTCCGCCGATGGGTGGATATCCGCACCCGATGGCGCAGGGCAGACCGGAGAACACGTTCGGCCGTCAGGTGCTCATCGTGCTGGCCGTGGTGCTCGCACTGCTGGTCCTCCTGTGTGCCGGGGTCATCTCGTTCCTGTATCGACATGGCAACAACAACTCCGCCGCAGAGCAAGCGCTGGGTAATCACCGCAGCTCGGCGGCTATCCTCCGCACGGGCGTGGCTGCTGACCGGTTGTCGGCGGCGTCGTACCGTCTAACCAAGGCCGATCCCCAGCTCGACCTGATCCGACCGAACGAAGGACGACAGACGCTATGACGGCGCAGGCCCGACTGCTCGGCGGCAGGTATCAGGTCGGTGAGCTGCTCGGCTACGGCGGTATGGCGGAGGTGCACCGGGGACGCGACCTCCGCCTCGGACGGGACGTGGCCATCAAGATGCTGCGTACCGACCTGGCCCGCGATGCCACGTTCCAGGAGCGCTTCCGCCGCGAGGCGCAGAACTCGGCGGCTCTGAACCACCCGGCGATCGTCGCGGTCTACGACACCGGCGAGGAGATCTCCGCCACCGGCGAGAAGCTCCCGTTCATCGTGATGGAGTTCGTCAACGGGCGGACCCTCAAGGAGGTCCTGGCCCAGGAGCAGCGGCTGCAGCCGCGCCGGGCGCTGGAGACCATCGCCGACATCTGCGCCGCGCTGGAGTTCAGCCACCGGCACGGGATCATCCACCGGGACATCAAGCCCGGCAACGTGATGATCACGCAGAACGGCCAGGTCAAGGTGATGGACTTCGGCATCGCCCGGGCGCTGGCCAGCGGTGCCACCACGATGACCCAGACCAGTGCCGTGATCGGCACCGCGCAGTACCTCTCCCCCGAGCAGGCCCGCGGCGAGTCGGTCGACGCCCGTTCCGATGTGTACGCGGCCGGCTGCGTCCTCTTCGAGCTCCTCGTCGGGCACCCGCCGTTCGTCGGCGACAGCCCGGTCAGCGTGGCGTACCAGCACGTCCGGGAGGATCCGCGGGCGCCGAGCTCGATCGTCCGGGAGATCCCGCCGGACCTCGACGCGATCGTGCTGAAGGCGCTCGCCAAGAACCCGCTGAACCGGTACCAGAGCGCCCAGGAGATGCGCGCGGACGCGCTGCGCGCCGTCTCCGGCCGTCCGGTGATGGCGACCCCGGTGATGAACCAGGAGACCGTCGCGATGGGCGGTGGTCCCCGGCAGTGGCAGCCGCAGGGCGCCACCACCATGCAGCGGCCGGTCCCGGCCTCGGTGCAGCCGCGCAGTCAGGACAACAAGCAGTCCTGGGTCTGGGCCGCGCTCGCCGGTCTCGGCGTGCTGGTGGTGATCGTGCTCGGCGTCGCCCTGGCGAACAAGGACAACGGCTCCGGCGACAACAACGACACCACCACGGTCGAACAGGTCCAGATGCCCGACCTCAAGGGCCTCACCAATGCGCAGGCCCAGGCGAAACTGGACGGGCTGAAGCTGACCAACCGGACCTCCACCGAGCCGAGCACCGGCACCGACTGCAACGGCGAGGTGTTCGAGCAGTCGCCGAGCGCGGGCGAGACGATCGCGATCGACACCCAGGTCAGCTACACGCTCTGCAACGCGCCGGACAAGGTGAAGGTGCCGACCGGTCTGGTCGGCGGCACGCAGGAGGCGGCGAAGGCGGCCCTGGAGAGCGCCGGCCTGGTGCCGTCGTTCAAGGAGGTCGACAGCGCCTCGCCCAAGGGCCAGGTGATCAGCGTGGCGGACGCCGGGGACGAGGTCGACCCGGGCTCCACGGTGGTCGTCAAGATCTCCAACAACGCGCTGGTCTCGGTGCCGAACGTGGTGGGCAAATCGCAGGACGCCGCGGTCGCGCTGCTGGAGAACGCCGGCCTGAACGCGAACGTCGAGATCGTCGCCTCGGGCGCCGACCCCGGCGAGGTGGCCTCGCAGGACCCGGGCGCTAAGGACAAGGTCGAGAAGGGCAGCACGGTCACCATCTTCGTGGTGTCGACCGCGACCGCGGAGCCGAGCGAGTCGGCCTCGGTGGACCCGACCGACGGCACCGACGACCCGCTGGACTGACCGGGCCATAGGGCGTACACGAAGAAGCCGGCAGCGTTCTCGCTGCCGGCTTCTTCGTTGGTATCTAAAAACCCGGTCAGGCGGTGGCGAAGGCGGAGCGGCGGCGGAGCTCGACCTCGGCGGCCAGCGCGGGTGCCTTCTCCAGGGCCGACTCCAGGCCACAGGAGGCGAGCCAGTTGGCCAGCATGGTGTGGCCGCCCTCGGTGAGCACCGACTCCGGGTGGAACTGGACGCCCTCGATCGGCAGGGTGCGGTGACGCATCGCCATCACCACGCCGGACTCGGTACGCCCGGTCACCTCGATCTCGTCCGGGAGCGTCTCGGCCAGCACGGCCAGCGAGTGGTACCGGGTGGCGGTGAACGGCTCGGGGAGGCCGGCCAGCACGCCCGCGCCCTGGTGGAAGACGAGCGAGGTCTTGCCGTGCAGCAGCTCGGGGGCGCGCGTGACGGTGGCGCCGAACGCCGCGCCGATCGCCTGGTGGCCGAGGCAGACCCCGAAGAGCGGGATCTTCCCGGCGTACTCCTTGATCACGTCGAGCATGATCCCGGCGCGGGTCGGCTCGCCCGGGCCCGGGGAGAGCAGGATGCCCGCCGCGCCGAACCCGGCGACGTCGGCCACGGTGATCTCGTCGTTGCGGCGTACCTCGCACTCGGCGCCGAGCTGGCCCAGGTACTGCACCAGGTTGAAGACGAAGGAGTCGTAGTTGTCGATCACGAGGATGCGCACGTCAGTCACCTGCTAGCCCGGGGTTGGAATCGTTGGAGGCGGTGTTGTACGGGATCGCGTCCGGTGCCGAGGCGTCCGGGTCCACGGCCGAGTCGTTCTCGCTGGGGTCGCTGCTCGGGTTGACCAGGCCGCCCTCCTCCTGCGAGGTCCCGTCACCGCTGGTGACCTGGACGTCGTCGAACGGCAGCAGCGGGGTGGCCCAGGGGAAGACCACGTACCAGAGCAGGGCGACGATCGCGGTGAGCGTGACGACCGAGGTGCTGAGCTTGGCCCAGAGGTTTCCGGGGAGCTTGCGCCAGATCCAGGCGTACATCAGCCGGCCTTCGTCTTCATCTCGGCGGGCATCCCGGCGTCGGGCAGCGTCGAATCCCGGGCCACCGTCTCCACCAGCTCGGCGTGCACGATCAGGCGCTGGTAGTTGTTGAACTTCGGGTTGCAGGTGGTGAGTGTCAGCAGGGCCTTGGTCGGGGTCTCGTTCGGCTTGTTCGGCACCGGGGCGACCACCTCGACCTGGTTCGGCTTCACGATCTGCTGGCCGTAGACCTTGTAGACGTACCAGCTGTCCCGGGTCTCCACGCCGATCACGTCACCGTCGGTGAGCTCGTCGATCCGCCAGAAGATCTTCTTGATCCGGTGGCCGGCGACCGAGAAGTTGCCGATCTGGCCGGGCTGGGCGGTCTCCGGGTAGTGGCCGGGGGCGTACCGGATGTCGTCCGGTGTGACGCCGTCGACGACCACCCACTCCTTGTCCAGCTTCGGGATGTAGAGGCGGCCGACCAGGCTCTCGCCGGGGGCGGCGGGCGCCTTGATCGTGCTGGCGCTCGGCGACACCGTCGGGTCGGACCAGGCCTGGTCCAGCTCCTGGGCGAGGTGGTCCTGCTCGGACTGCACCTTGGCCGAGTTGCCGAAGACCTCGTACCCGGCGAAGAGCAGCACGATCAGACCGAACGTGATCATCAGTTCACCGGCGCCGCGGATGCCGGTGCGGATCCGGGAGCCGGTGGTCGGGCGGGTGAGCTCGGAGTAGACGCTCTTGTAGCCCTCGCCGGTCTGCTCCGGGCGCAGCTTGACGACCTTCTCGCCGCGCTTGGGCTGCGGCTCTGCGGCCATCGCGGCCTCCGCCTCGTCCGGGTTGCCGGAGCGGACCGTGGGGTTCGCCGGGTCGACCGTCGCCGCGCCGAGGACCGCCTCCGGGCCGGCCGAGTCCCGGGCCGCCTGAGCCGCGCTGCCGGGTGGCAGGGCGGTCAGCTTGCCGGGGAGCGCTCCGCCGGCCGGGATCGCCGGGAGCAGGCCGGTGGGCGCGTCGATGGTGCGGATGATCTGGGTCTCGCTGGAGTCCCGCTTGACCACCGGCGGGGCGGCCGGCGGCGTGATGGTGGGGGTCAGCGTGGTCGGCGCCGACGCGGCCGACGGCGTCACGGCCGGGGTCAGCGTGGTCGGTGCCGACGCGGCCGACGGGGTTACGGCCGGGGTCAGCGCGGTGGGTGCCGACGTGGCGGGGCTGATCGGGCCTGTGCGTTCTGAATCGGTCACGGGCCAGGTCGAGTGCCGGGACGGCTGGTTCGTCGCCTCTGGGGCGTTCCAGGCGGGCTGGCGGGCGCCCTGCTGCGTGGCGGGCCACGCCGCGGTGGGTGCGGCAGCGGCCGGAGTCGCCTGCGGCATCGCGGCCGTCGGCTGGGCGATAGCGGGCGAAGCCGCCGGTGGGGCGGGTGGCGTGGGCGGGGCGGGCTGCTTCGAGGCCTGCTTGGCGGCCCAGGCGGCGAGGGCCGCGGCCTCCTCCGACTTCGGGCCCTGCCGGTTCTCGGCCTGCGTCGTCGGCCAGGCCGCGGTGGGCGCCGCGTTCGCGCCGCCGGTCACCGCGTTCGCGCCGCCTGGTACCTCGATCTTGCTGGTCGCGCTCGGATCCCAGGGCTGCTGTGCCGTCGCCTGCGGCTGCTGCACCGGGGGTTGTTGCGCCGCGGGCTGGGGCTGGGACGCCGTGGGCTGGGGTGTCGTGGGCTGGGGTGTCGGGTCGGCCTGGGCGGTCTCGGCCGCCTTCGCGGCGTCGCCACCGAAGAACGTGAAATTCCCACCGGTCGCGGAGCCGGCCGCCGGGCCGGCAGTGGTGGGTGCGGACGCGGGCGGAGTGCCGTTCCATCTCCGTGCCGCGGCTGCGGCCGCGCTCACCGCATCGACCCCGATTTCGGTACGCCCGGCGCCCGATTCCTTCGTCGCGTCCTGAATCCGCTGCGCAGTGGCCGCGTCCGTCTGGAGTATCGCGGTGTCCGCCGCGGGCTCGGCCGGCACCGTGGCCCACTCGGCGGTGCCCTGCCCGGACGAGGCCGGGTGATCAGAACCGGACCGGTCGGCTGCACCCGGGTCCGGCGTGATCGGCTCCGGCTGCGGCGCGGCGCTCCGGCTGGACCGGGTCCGCGTCGGGTAGCGGGTGGGCGGCGCGCCCACGCCGACGCTCTCGCCGAGCCCGACCGGGGGCGCGAGGGGACCACCGGGCACGCCGTCCGGCGACGCGTCGGTGATCCGGGGGATGTAAGCCGTCTGGGCGTCGGCGTCGGGGGCGCGATGCCGCCCCGATCCTGACGTTCCCCCTGGGTACTCCGCGGGCGGCACCATCACTCGGCTGCCTGCGCGGATCGGAGGTCGGTCGACCCGTCGTACGCCCGCACTGTCACGTCCTTCTCCACCTTTTCCGTGTAGCCGAGCCCGAAGTCGGCGACGGCCTCGCGGAACTGCCTGACTCCTTCTGCGGACTCCAACGCACGACTCATCGCTGTGGGTTCGCCGATTGCGGTGATCTTGAATGGAGGCGAGAAGACCTGGCCGTGAAGGAGGAGCGTATTGCCGACACAGCGTACCGCGCTTGTCGAGATCACACGGACATCCATGATCGTCATACCTTCGGCTCCACCAGCCCAGAGAGCGTTCACCACGGCCTGTACGTCGCCCTGATGCACCACAAGATCGTCATTGTCCGGTGCGTTGTCGCCGAAGTCGGATCCCCGACGCGGCGAGTCGTTGAGCGTCACGGTGAGACCGGGGCCGTGCAGGGCCGTGAAGCCGGCGGCCTGCTGGGCCGCGTCGGCCTTCTCCCGGGCGCTCTCGACCGGCGAGCCGACCTCGGCGTACCGGGCCGCCTCCTGGTCGACCTCGGCGCGCAGCTCGGCGGCACGCTTCTCGCTGTCCGCCAGCCGGGTCCGCTTGTCGGCGATCAGCTGTGTCAATTGCGGCCTGCGGTCGTCCCGGAGTGCCGTACCGTCGGCAGTCGTCGCCGATGTCGTGAAGAGCAGCCCGGCCGCGAGCGCGATCAACGGCACGCCGGCGGACCAGACGGATCTCCGTCCGCTCCGGCGCGGCCGGAGACCGCCGGCCAGGCGTCGTAGCATGGGTTTCCAGGAGGAGTCGCGAGCGGCGTTCCGCCCCTCGCGTCCACGTAGAAAGACCACTCAGCCTCCCTCACGAACCGGCGCCGGTTTATTTTCTCGCCCCGGCGGGTGCCTCTCTGTGCGCAGCCTTGACTACGCTAGCTGGCGAACAGTATTCGCCACGGGCAGCATTCGGGACTTCCGGAGCCGCTCAGCGGTGGGTTGTTCACCACTTGTTGCCCTCAGGAGAGATCCGTGCCGAAGTCACAGGTTCGCAAGAAGAAGGTCTACACCCCGCCGTCGGACATCCGCCCCGCGGTGACAGCGGCGTCCAAGAAGCCGAGTCCCGTCTGGCTGCCGGCCACCGCGGTGACCCTGATCGTGCTCGGTATCGGCTGGCTGGTCGTCTACTACCTCTCGTCGCAGGCGTACCCGGTGGAGAGCTGGCGGTACTGGAACCTCGCGGTCGGGTTCGGCTGCATGGTCGCGTCGCTGGGTCTGCTGTCCCGCTGGCGTTGAGCCCGTGTCCGCTTAATGCGGATACGTGAAATTCTTCCAAACCGAGCGCACCCCCGCCTGGCGTGGGGTGCGCTTTCGGTGAGCGCCGGTTCTGGACGGGCGCAGGGGCGCACTCCTTGACCTGCGGCGCGCGCCCGTCTATTACTCGTGGGTAACATAGGCTGGCGCATAGCCGACCGAGGAGGCACACGCTGATATGGGCATCGCGCAGATCATCTCTACCGTCTTAGCGGGGGCGGTCACGGTGGTGGCCGTCGCCCTGGCGGTGCGAGCCGTCCTCACGATCACCGCGGTGATCCGTCAGGGGCAACCGGCCCCGGAGCGGTTCACCGACAAGGGGACCCGGACCAAGACCCTGCTGAAGGAGTCGGTCGGGCACACGCGGATGCTCAAGTGGAGCGCGATCGGCGCGGCCCACTGGTTCGTGATGTTCTCCTTCATCATCCTGTCGTCGCTGGTGCTCGAGGCGTACTTCGAGGTGGTCACGCCGCACGGTGAGCTGCCGATCATCGGCCCCTGGTCGATCTTCGGGCTGGTCACCGAGTGGTTCGGGATCCTCGGCACGATCGGCATCGGCTACCTGATCTTCGTACGGCAGCGGCAGAAGCCCGGTGCGGTCAAACGCTCCCGGTTCCTGGGCTCGACGATGTGGCAGGCGTACTTCGTCGAGTCGATCATCGTGGGCGTGCTGGTCTGCGGGTTCCTGATCCGTGGCCTGAAGGTCGCCAACGGCACGTTCCCCTACCCGGTGTGGGCGGCCCCGCTGTCGCACGCGATCGGCTCGGTCATGCCGGAGTGGCACGACGGGCCGACCTGGGTGGCGCTGATCAAGCTGCTCATCTCGATGGGCTGGCTGATCACGATCTCGCTGAACCCGACGATGGGTGTGGCGTGGCACCGGTTCCTGGCGTTCTTCAACATCTTCTTCAAGCGCAGCCCGGAGAAGCCCGCGGGCAGTGGTCTGGGCGCGCTGAAGCCGATGATGAGCGAGGGCAAACCCCTCGACTTCGAGGAGGCCGACCCGGAGAAGGACCTGTTCGGCGTCGCCCAGGTGGAGCAGTTCACCTGGAAGGGGCTGCTCGACTTCTCCACGTGCACCGAGTGTGGCCGTTGCCAGTCCCAGTGCCCGGCGTGGAACACCGCCAAGCCGCTGTCGCCGAAGCTGCTGGTGCTCTCGCTTCGCGATCACGCGTACGCGAAGGCTCCCTATCTTCTCGCCGGTGGTGGCAAGGACCTGACCGGTGAGGAGAAGGCGACCGAGGCGCAGCTGGCGCACATGGACGTCCTCGCGCTGGCCGAGGGCGACCGCCCGCTGATCGGTGGCGTCGACGAGAACGGCGTGATCGACCCGGACGTGCTCTGGTCCTGCACCACCTGCGGCGCCTGCGTCGAGCAGTGCCCGGTCGACATCGAGCACATCGACCACATCGTCGACATGCGCCGTTACCAGGTGCTGATCGAGTCCTCGTTCCCCTCCGAGGCCGGCGTCATGCTGCGCAACCTGGAGAACAAGGGCAACCCGTGGGGCGCGCCGCAGAACACCCGGGAGGACTGGACCAAGGGCCTGGACTTCGAGGTGCCCCGGGTCGGCGAGACCGAGGACTTCGACTACCTGTTCTGGGTCGGCTGCGCCGGCGCGTTCGAGGACCGGGCCAAGAAGACCACCCGCGCGGTCGCCACGCTGCTGCACGAGGCCGGGGTCAAGTACGCGATCCTCGGCGAGGGCGAGACCTGCACCGGCGACCCGGCCCGGCGGATCGGCAACGAGTTCATCTTCCAGATGCTCGCCCAGCAGAACGTCGAGACGCTCACCGAGGCGTTCGGCGACAAGAAGGTCAAGCGGATCGTGGCGACCTGCCCGCACTGCTTCAACACCCTCGGCAACGAGTACGAGCAGCTCGGCCTCGAGGTCGAGGTGGTCCACCACACCCAGCTGCTGGCGCACCTCGTCAAGGAGGGCAAGCTGACGCCGGTCCAGCCGATCGACGGTGACGTGACCTACCACGACCCGTGCTACCTCGGCCGGCACAACCGGGTCTTCGACGCGCCCCGTGAGGTGCTCGGGCAGACGGCCAATTTCGTCGAGATGCCGCGGAACTCCGAGCGCTCCTTCTGCTGCGGCGCCGGTGGCGCCCGGATGTGGATGGAGGAGCGGATCGGCAAGCGGATCAACGTGGAGCGGACCGAGGAGGCCCTGGCCACCGGCGCGAAGACGATCGCGGTCGGCTGCCCGTTCTGCTACACGATGATCGGCGACGGGGTGACCGGGAAGGGCAAGCAGGAGGAGGTCGAGGTCGTGGACGTGGCGACCGTCCTGCTGCGCTCGCTCAAGCAGGAAGCCTGATCCTCCGGTGAACGGCCGGTCGCGTCACGCGGCCGGCCGTCTCCGTGTCGCCTACGAGCTGATCACCGCCGCCGTGGACGCGGCGACCGCGCCCGCGATGATCGCCGACTGGATCTCCTGGAGCGCCTTCCGTACGGCGACCGCCGCCCAGGAGCCCTCGCTGATCTCCTTGAGCCGGGCCTTCACCAGGCGCCGGTCCAGGTCGGCGAAGATCTTGCGATCCATCTCGGTCGCCGCGACCAGCGAGCAGAGTGCCGCGGTCCGCGGGTCGACCGCGCCACCGTCCAGGATCGCGGCGCGCATCCGCCGGCGGGCGTCGGCCTCCAGCGCCGGTTCCGTGCCGTCGGCGGCGGGGTACCTCGTCCGGGGGAAGACCGCGAGCACGGTGCCGCGCTCGACCCGCAGGACCTCGGCGGCGACCAGGTGACTCAGAACACTTTCGCGGGTACCTTTGGCAAATTTTCCGAGCCAATGTCCGGGTTTGCGATCGTGAGAGTCGCTCCGGATCCGCGCCAGCGCGTCGTCGACCAGGGCGTCGCCGGTGGGCGCCGGATCGATGACGACCACCTTCTTCCCGACCACGTCGATGCGGCCGGACAGGGCCAGTTCCAGCAACAACGCTCCACCGAGCCCGTAGTCGAGCCGGGTGCCGTCGATGATCTTGCGACCCTCGTCGTCGTGCCCGAGGAGTGCGAACTCGTCAAGGAGGCTCATGACTCGACGGTAGGTCCCCCTGTCATCCACAGGGTTAGTACCGAACGGTCCCGGTCCGGCAGAATGAGTCCCGAGGTGAAGCGATCATGGACGGCCTGCTCCTGACCGCGGTGCTCCCGTTGGCGGCCTTCGCGCTGCTCACGGTGGGCAACGCGTTTTTTGTGGCCGCCGAGTTCGGGCTGGTCACCGTCGACCGGGCGGAGATCGACCAGCGCGCCCAGGCCGGCGACCGCCGGGCCCGGACGGTCCGCAACGCGCTGCACGGACTCTCCTTCCAGCTCTCCGGCGCGCAGCTGGGCATCACACTGACCGCGCTGCTCACCGGCCGTCTGGCCGAGCCGGCGCTCTCCGAGCTGATCACACCGGCGATCGAGCCGCTCGCCGGTTCCGCCACCGAGACCGTGACCGACGTGCTGGCCCTGGTGATCGCGACCCTGGTCTCGATGCTCTTCGGTGAGCTGGTGCCGAAGAACGCGGCGCTGGCCCGGCCGATGGGCATCGCGCTGATCACCGCCGCGCCGCTGCGCGGCTTCTCGACCCTGTTCAAGTGGCTGATCGCCGCGCTCAACGGCACGGCGAACTGGCTGGTCCGCCGTCTCGGCATCGAGCCGCAGGAGGAGCTGGCCAGCGCCCGTTCCCCGGAGGAGCTCGGCCTGCTCGCCGCGATCAGCGCCCGAGCCGGCGCGCTGCCGGCCGAGACCGCGACCCTGATGCGCCGGACCATCCGATTCGGTGAGAAGCGCGCCGCCAAGGCGATGACGCCCCGGGTCGACGTGGTCGGGATCAAGACCAGTGCCAGCGTCGCCGATCTGATCACCATCGCCCGGGAGACCGGGCACACCCGCTTTCCGGTGTACGAGGACACCCTGGACGTGGTGACCGGGGTGGCCGGGGTGAACGACGCCCTCGGGGTGCCACCCGAGCGCCGCGCGGCCACCAAGGTCTCCGCCCTGGCCCGGGAGCCGGTCCTGGTACCGGAGAGCCTGAGCCTCGACAGGGTGCTGGCCGCTCTCCGGGCCGCCGACGCCGACCTGGCGATCGTGGTGGACGAGTACGGCGGCACCGACGGCGTGGTCACCGTCGAGGACCTGATCGAGGAGTTGGTCGGCGAGATCGCCGACGAGTACGACACCGACCTCGACGAGACCGGCACCAGCGAGCTGACCGCGCCGGGCGGGGAGAAGACGTTCCTGGTGGACGGGTTGCTCCGCGAGGACGAGGTGACCGAGCAGACCGGGTTCGTGCTGCCCGAGGGGCCGTACGAGACACTCGCCGGTTTTCTGCTCGCCCGTCTCGGTCATATCCCGGTGGTCGGCGAGTCGTTGGAGGAGCACGGGTGGGAGTTCACCGTGATGGAGGTCGACCGGCACCGGATCGAGCAGGTGCGGGTCGTCGCGCCGCCGGAGCCGGCCGATGACTGAGCTCATAGTCACCGTGGTGCTGCTGCTCGGCAACGGGCTCTTCGTCGGCGGCGAGTTCGCGCTGATCGCGTCCCGGCGTACGGCCCTGGAACCGCTCGCCGCGACGTCGCAGGCGGCCCGCTGGGCGCTCTCCGCGATGAGCCAGATCCCGCTGATGATCGCCGGCGCCCAACTCGGCATCACGATCTGCTCGCTGGCCCTCGGTGCGATCGCCGAGCCGGCCCTGGCTCAGCTGCTCGAGGACCCGTTCCACTCGATCGGCCTGCCGACGAACATGATCCATCCGGTCGCGTTCGTGCTGGCCCTGATGGTCGTGGTCTTCCTGCACACGGTGGTCGGCGAGATGGTCCCGAAGAACATCACGCTGGCCGGCCCGGAGCGCTCCGCGCTGATCCTCGGGCCGTTCATGCTGGCCTTCTGCACGCTGACCAAGCCGCTGCTGATCGCGATGCGCTGGGCCTCGCGTACGGTCCTCAAGCTCTGGAAGATCGAGGCCACCGACGCGGTGAAGACCGTCTTCACCGCCGAGGAACTGGCCGGGATGGTCACCCAGGCGCGCAGCGAGGGCCTGCTCGGCTCCGAGCAGTACGCCCGGATCCACGCCGCGCTCGACCTGAGCAGCCGGACCGCCGCCGACACGCTGCTGCCCTGGTCGCGGGTGACGACGGTGGCCGCCGACGTCTCCCCGGCCACCCTGGAGGCGGTGGCCACCCGCAGCGCCCGGTCACGCTTCCCGGTGGTCCAGCGCGACACTCGCCGGGTGCTGGGCTTCGTGCACGTCAAGGACGTTCTGGGGTACGCCGGACCGCAGCGGCGCCTGCCGATCCCCGCCGAGGTGATCAGGCCGCTCGCCGTGGTCGCCCCGGAGCGCAGCCTCGCCGACCTGCTGCTCACCATGCGCCGCGATCGCCTGCACATCGTCCTGGTCAGCGACGGCCGCCGCCCGCTCGGCGTGATCACCCTCGACGACGTCCTGCACGCGGTCGTCGGCGAGCCCGCGCGCCCGTCCGGGACTCAGCCCGCCCGCACCCGCTGATCCCACCCGCACCCGCTGATCCCGCCCGCACCCGCTGATCCCGCCCGCACCCGCTGATCCCGCCCGCATCCGCTGATCCCGGCTCAGGCGCCGATCTCCAGGAAGACGTCGTCGATCTCGCCGGCGTACTGGTCATTGCCCCGGCTGGGCCCCTTGCCGCCGACCCGGAGCGGCTCCGCGTTGGCGATGGAGAGCGTCGGAGGCACCGGCACCGAGGCCCGGACCTCCCCGTCGATCAACACCGCGAGCCGGTTGGTCGTCCGCCGGCACTCCAGGCCGTGCCACTGCCCGTCCGCCACGTCGACCTGCGGCTCGGCCCGATAGATCCGCGCCTCGTTCCCGGCGATGACACAGCTCGGGTGCCCTTCCCGGTGGTCGACCTGCAGCTTGAACTGGCTGACCCCGCCCACCGAGTATCCCTTTTGGAACACGTTGGCCCCGTCGGCGAGATCGGCGTGCGTCATCCGGATCGAGGCCCCGTACCGCAGCGGCCGTCGGCCCGGGTTCAGGCTGTCGTCCCGCTGCCCTTCGAGGATCGCCCGCGGGCACTTCTCGTCCAGGGCCATAATGCACCGGTCCGGGTACGCGACGGCCAGCCCGGCGCCCTCCGGGACCAGCCGCAGCTGCCCGCCGTTCTGCCCCAGCGGCCGCAGCTCGTGCCGTCCGGTCCCGTCCAGAATCGGTCGCCCGACCCCTTCGTCGAAGTCGTACCGCACGACCACGGCCGCACGAGCGACCTTCACTTTCGCCTTCCCCGGCCGGATCGGCGCCGAGAACGCCGCCACATTCCCCAGCACCCCGGGCGACGGCAACGCCGTCAGGTGATACGCCGGCAACGCCTTCCCGGGCGTCTTCAACACCAGAACGCAGCCCAAAAGCATGATCGCCAACAGGACTCCGACAACTCCAGCGCTCCGCCGGGTATAAGGCATGCGCTTATTGTCCGTATTGCAACTCCCACCCCATCTTCGACCCACCGCCCCGAAAAAACACCACTCGTCCGCGCCCTGCCGTAGACGAACCCGGTCCACACCCCCGCGGGCGTCGCGACTTCAGAACACGGACTTGAGCTGACGCAGGCACAGCCACCACACGGGCCGGAGTGAGCCAAGCGCAGCCACCACACGGAACGGGGTATGCGCGTACTCGCCGCAGGGCCGGAGTGTGCGGGCGCAGCCACCGCACGGGCCGGAGTAAGCGGGCGTACTCGCCGCAGGGACAGGGCGAGCGAGCGCAACCATCGCAGGGGGTGAGCGTAACCACCGTAGGGGGCGAGCGCAGCCACCGCAGGGGGTGAGCGCAACCACCGCAACGCGGGGTCTGGGGGCTCGGCCCCCAGGAAAAATGCGAAGAGGCCCGGTTCGCGCTTCCCGCGAACACGGACCTCCGCCTCTGAGCGGGTGACGGGAATCGAACCCGCGCTGTCAGCTTGGGAAGCTGATGTTCTGCCATTGAACTACACCCGCAAGCGGCCCCACTGTACCTGATTATCCGGCTCTGTGGCGCGACCGCCCCGCAGTCAGCTTGCTATCGCCAGGGAACGGGCTGACTGGCGAGGCTCGCGCCACGTCTCGGACTGGGGTGCGAGCAGGGGGCTGACGGCGAGCGGCAGGGCGCCGGTGGGGCCGTGGCGGCGCAGGGTGGCGCGCTCGACGGTCAGCTCGTACAGCTGCCAGTCGACCTCGGTGGAGGCGTGCAGGGCGCCGGCGAGGTGGGCGATGGTGAGCGGGTCGCGGACGCGGTGGGCGCGGCCGGTCAAGTAGGCCTCGTCGTCGTTCTCCTCGGGAGGGTACGAGTGGAGGGCGTAGCGGTCGTCGCGGTCGAGGTCGCGCCGTTTGGGTGAGTCGACGAGGAAGCAGTAGAGGCCGGCGGCGGCGAAGACCGGGGAGACCGGGTGCAGCCGGGGGCCGCCGTCGGGGCGGACCGTCGCGAGGTAGCCCATGCCGGGACCGTACTGCTGGAGGAGCGCTCGGATGCCGGCGGCGAGCGACGGCTCGGCGGCGGAGAAATCGGACCAGGAAGCCATGCGGGTATCTTATCGAACATGTGTTCGAGGGGGCCACTGAACACGCCGGTGCCGTCGATTGATGCAGGCTCGGTATGGTGTTGCGATGCTGCTCTCCGACCGTGACCTGGTCTCCGAGATCAAGTCGGGCGATCTCTCGTTGGAGCCGTTCGAGCCTGCGCTCATGCAGCCGTCCAGCATCGATGTGCGGTTGGACCGGTTCTTCCGAGTGTTCAACAACCACCTCTACACCCACATCGACCCGGCCGAGCAGCAGGACGACCTGACCGCCGAGGTGGAGGTCGAGGACGGTCAGCCGTTCGTGTTGCACCCGGGTGAGTTCGTGCTCGCGTCGACGCTTGAGGTGATCTCGATCGGTCAGCAGCTCGCGGCGCGGCTCGAGGGTAAGAGCAGTCTGGGGCGCCTGGGTCTGCTCACCCACTCGACGGCCGGCTTCATCGACCCGGGCTTCTCCGGGCACGTGACGCTGGAACTCTCGAATGTGGCGAATCTGCCGATCAAGCTCTGGCCGGGGATGAAGATCGGTCAGCTCTGCATCTTCCGGCTCTCCAGCCCGGCCGACCACCCGTACGGATCGGCGGTCTACGGCTCGCGGTACCAGGGCCAGCGTGGCCCGACGGCCAGCCGCTCGGCGCTGAACTTCCGCACGTGGTCGACCCGCTGACGTCCTGGCTTGATCAGACCCGGACACGCGATGCTCGGCAGGGCCGCCGCGTGACGGTGTGGGGAGGTCGGGTGCGCGGTCGGGGCTCGTCGGGGCGTTCCTGGTGGCGCTGAGGCTTGTCTGAGGGCCTTCGCGGGGTGCGCTGGGGTCAGCGGCGGACCTGGAGGCCCCGAGCCGTCGCGGTGTCCAGGATCTCGGTGATCTCGACCGGGCTGAGGCCCCGGGTCGGTATCCGGATCCAGCGGCCGGTGCGCAACCCGAACAGCAATTGCCCGCGCAGGGTCTCAACCCGATCAAAGGCGGTCCACGCGTACGAGTGACGCCCGCTCTCGCTCGACTGCGCGACGCCGCCGTCGCTGATCTCGTACGTGGTGAGCCGCCCGTTGCGCAGGGAGCGCCGCGCGGTGTGGTTGAGGAGCATCATCGGGGCCAGCACGGCCACCAGTGCGCCGGTCACCACGAGCCCCATGGGGAGACGCCCGGTGACCAGCTCGGTGAGCAACGCCACACCGAGCAGCGTCCAGCCGGCAGCGCGGGTGACGAGGATCGGCCCGCGTAGCCGCCGTCGGGTGGCGGCCGCGATCAGCGTGGGGTCGGGAACCGCGGTGACCTGAAGATGCATGTCTGAAAAGTAGCTTTCGTCCGGGGCAAATCGACACCAGCCGGACGGCCGAGGAGCCGGCGGCACTCGGTCAGCCGGCGACGGGCTTTCGGAGAGCCGGCGAGCAGGCGAGAACGCGAGCAGGCGGCGGGCGGGCCGGGCCGTCGCGCCGCCGAGCCGGTCGGGTGGGTCATACGATGGCGGCGTGTATCTGATGATCTCGACGTACCAGAAGCCGTTGGCCGAGGTTGACCTCGTGCGGGAGCAGCATGTCGCGTTCCTCGCGGGGCTGGAGGAGCGCGGACTGTCGGTGACGGCCGGGCGGCAGGACCCGCCGGCCGGCGGCATCGTGCTGCTGGACGTGGACACCGAGGCCGAGGCGCAGGAAGTCATGTCACAGGACCCGTACGTGGTGCAGGGGCTGGCGACGTACGCGGCGACCGGCTGGGTGATCAGCCGCGGCGAGCTGGCGGGATACCAGCGTCGATACTGATCCGAAACCGATACGAAACAGTGTGGACACCGGGCCGGGCGCCCGGTGTCCACACGGCGTTACGGGGCCAGATCGTCGCCGGTCAGCAGGCCGCGGATGCGCAGCTCGGCGGTGACGGCGGGCGGGCACTCGTCGACGATCACGGCGGTGCCGACGTAGCGGTCACCGACCAGCGAGCGCAGGCCGCGTGCCTGGGCGCCGGTCGAGGCCCAGTCGTCCACGATCAGGACCCGGTCGCTCGGAGTGAGCAGGCGGCTGCGTACCCCGAGATGTTGAACGTCGCCTCGATGGTCGGCGGGCACCTCGGCCCAGATCATCGGCTCGGCGATCGGGCGACGGGCGCCGGCCCGGTACGCCTCCACGAAGCCGACCCCGAGGGCCCGTGCCACCAGCGGCCCCAGCAGGAATCCGGTGACCTCCGGCGAGATGACCACGGTGGGGCGCTCGGCGCGGAAGAAGTCCGCGAGGGCCGGGCCGACACCGTCGAGAATCCGCGGATCGCGCCACCAGCCGGAGCGGTCGCTCACCAGATATTCGCTGGGTGGGCCGGGGTCGGTCCAGCGGAACTCGGCGCGCAGCCGGTCACGGAGATCGTCGTTCACCAGGACATCGTGTCACCGGCGCGCCGCCCTTTCTGGACCGACCGAATGACGCCGGAACTGCCGGGTGGTCAGAACCTGGTCAGACAAGGGGTCAAGTTGATGCCGGACGTCACGTCGATCGGGCATGCTGTTCCGCGGAACCATGCCTACCTTCGCGCCGGGCCGCCGCCCGATGAGTCCAGGGAACCGCGCCGGTCTCGGCGCGGCCGTCGCGCTGCTCGCGGTCGTGTCCGCCGTGGAACTGACGGACGGGCCGCACGCACACTACGTCGGACTCCTCGCGGCCGTGCCGTTCGTGGCCGCCGTCTTCGCGATGTGGCAGTTCGTGCTCGGGGCCGGTGTGGTGGCCACCCTGGCCGGTGCGGCCTTCGTGGGCGCCGCCGACTCGGCCGGTACCACCGGTGAGCCGGGGATCACCGGACTGGTCAACCTGCTCGGCATCATGCTGGCGACCGGCATCGCGGCGGGTGGCGCCACCCTCCGTCAGCGGCAGGCCGACCGGATCGCCGAGCTGCTGCGCCTGGCCTCGGTCGCCCAGCAGGCGGTGCTGCGCCCGCTCGGGCCCCAGGTGGGTTCGCTCGCGGTGGCCGGGCGGTACATCTCGGCGACCGCGGCGGCCGACATCGGCGGCGACCTGTACGAGGCGCTGAGCACGCCGTACGGGGTCCGGATCATCATCGGTGACGTCCGGGGCAAGGGTCTGGACGCGGTTCGCCTGGCGAGCATCGTGCTGGGGTCGTACCGGCACGTGGCGTACGAGCGGGCCGACCTCAAGACGATCGTGGCGGACCTGGACCGGGCGGTGGCCCGCAGCGTCGGCGACGAGGACTTCGTGACCGCGGCCCTGGTCGAGGAGCGCGGCGGCACGCTGACCATCGTCAACTGTGGACATCCGGCGCCGCTGCTGTTGCGCCGGGGAAACGTGATCCCGCTGGAGCCGCCGGCCCCCGCGCCCCCGCTCGGGTTCATGCCCGAGGTGAAGGCCCGGGTGGAGCGGCTGGAGCCGGGCGACCGTCTGCTGCTGTTCACCGACGGCCTCGGTGAGGCGCGCCGGGAGGGTGAGTTCTTCCCGACCGCCGACCGCGCGTGGCGCCTGCTGGGCCACGGCACGGTCGGCGACGGGCTGGCGTCCCTGGAGACCGCGCTGGTGGACTGGGTCCGCGGGCGGCTCGAGGACGACATCGCGCTGGTGCTGCTGGAGTACGCCGGTCCCGACGGCGGGGCCACGTTGCCCGTACCGAGTTGGGAGGTCGGCGCCGCCGGAAGCTGACCGGAGAGGTCAGGCGGCGTTCTCGTCCGGCTCGGCCGGGACGGTGGGGGCCGGGGCAGGTACCGGTGGGACCGGCTCGGGCTGCCGGTGCCGGCCGACGTAGCCACGAGGCTGGTTGGCCTGGCGCGGCTCGGGAATCAGGTTCTTGATCGTGGCGAACATCAGCGCCCCCTCGATGCTTGCGGTGAAACGTTCTTCACCGTCTATCCGAAGCAACGAAGTTCTTTGGTATGCGATACGTGGTTCCGGGGTCGAAGACGGCAAATGGCCGAACGGCCATCCTGGTGACTACTGATCGGAGGCCCAGGTCCCCTGAACCGGCGGACACCTCCCCCAGGCGGGTGGGTCGGCCAAAGAACCCTGCCCGGGTTGTCGCTACCTACCGATCAGTAATACAGTGCTAGTTACTGACGGGTAACTCGCGTCCGGAGAGCGGGGCCAACACCAATGACTCACTACAAGAGCAACCTTCGGGACCTCCAGTTCAACCTGTTCGAGGTCTTCGGAGCGGAGAAGTCGTTCGGCCAGGCGCCGTTTGACGAGATCGACGCGGACACCGCACGGGACGTGCTCGCCGAGGTGAACCGGCTGGCACGCGAGGACGTCGCGGCCAGCTACACCGAGGCCGACCGCAATCCGCCCGTGTTCGACCCGGCGACGAACACGGCCCCGCTGCCGGAGTCGTTCAAGAAGTCGTACGAGACGTTCATGGCGTCCGAGTTCTGGCGGCTCGACCTGCCGTCCGGCCTCGGTGGCACCTACGCCCCCCGGCCGCTCTACTGGGCGATCGCCGAGCAGATCCTGGGCGCCAACGCCCCGGTCTGGATGTACTCCTCCGGCCCGTCCTTCGCCCACGTGGTGTGGACCGAGGGCACCGAGGAGCAGAAGGAGTGGGCCAAGCTCTTCGTCGAGAAGCAGTGGGGCTCGACCATGGTGCTGACCGAGCCGGACGCCGGTTCGGACGTCGGCGCCGGCCGCGCCCGGGCGATCCCGCAGCCGGACGGCTCGTGGCACATCGAGGGCGTGAAGCGCTTCATCACCTCGGGTGAGCACGACCTCACCGACAACATCATCCACTACGTCCTCGCCCGCCCGGTGGGTGTCGAGGGCGCCGGCGGACCGGGCACCAAGGGCCTCTCGCTCTTCATCGTGCCGAAGTACCACTTCGACCCGGCGACCGGCGAGCTCGGCGAGCGGAACGGCGCCTACGCCACCAACGTCGAGCACAAGATGGGCCTCAAGGTCTCGAACACCTGCGAGATGACCTTCGGCGAGCACGGCACCCCGGCCAAGGGCTGGCTGCTCGGCGACGTGCACCAGGGCATCCGCCAGATGTTCATGATCATCGAGTACGCCCGGATGATGGTCGGCACCAAGGCGATCGCCACCCTCTCCACCGGCTACCTAAACGCGCTGGAGTACGCGAAGAACCGCGTACAGGGCGCCGACCTGGTACAGAACACCGACAAGGCCGCGCCGCGGGTGACCATCACCCACCACCCGGACGTACGCCGGTCGCTGATGCTGCAGAAGTCGTACGCCGAGGCCCTGCGTGCCCTGGTGATCTACACCGCGACCTGGCAGGACAAGGTCGCGATCGCTGAGGCGGCGGGTGACGCGAAGGCGGCCAAGAAGGCGGCCGGCGTCAACGACTTCCTGCTCCCGCTGGTCAAGGGCGTCGGCTCGGAGCGGGCGTACGAGCTGCTCGGCCACGAGTCGCTGCAGACCTTCGGCGGTTCCGGCTTCCTCCAGGACTACCCGCTGGAGCAGTACGTCCGGGACGCGAAGATCGACACCCTGTACGAGGGCACCACCGCGATCCAGAGCCTCGACCTGATCTTCCGGAAGATCGTCAAGGACAACGGGCGGGCGCTCGGCACGGTGGCCGCCGAGATCCAGGGCTTCGTGGAGAGCGAGGCCGGCAACGGTCAGCTCAAGGAGGAGCGCCTCGGCCTCGGCAAGGCGCTCGGCGAGCTGCAGCAGATCCTCGGTACCACGATGAACTGGCTGGGCGCGGTGCAGAACGGCGAGAGCCGCGAGCTGTACAAGATCGGTCTCACCTCCCGCCGGATCCTGCTCGCCCTCGGCGACGTGGTCCTCGCCTGGCTGCTCCTGCGGCAGGCCGAGGTCGCGCTGGCCGCCCTGGGCAACGAGGGCCTCTCCGACGCGGACAAGAGCTTCTACACCGGCAAGGTCGCGGCGTCCCGCTTCTTCGTCCGCGAGGTGCTGCCCCGGATCGGCGCCGACCGCCGGATCATCGAGAACACCAACCTCGACCTGATGGACCTGGACGAGGACGCGTTCTGAGCCGCTGAGGCTCGTAACAGGCTTTTCCCACTCTCCTGAAAAAGACGGCGGCCGGCGGACAACGATGTCCGCCGGCCTTCGTTGTTCCTGATCGCTGAGAACGGGGTCCATGAACGTCGATACTCCCCCGTATGCTTGAGTCCACTTCCTATATGGACCACGGCGCACGCGGGGGAAACGAATGCGCGTCATATCATCCTGTCTGATAGCAACCCTCCTCGTCGGTCTCGCGGCCTCGCCTGCGGCTGCCGCCTCCGATCCGGTACGCCTGGACGTCGGTCTCGCCGTCGGCGCCGATCCGGCCGCCGTGATCGGCCAACTCGGTGACGGCGTGACGTATGAGCAGGTCGAGGGGCTGAACGCGATCGCCCTCGACGTGCCGGCCGACCGGGCCGACAGCATCCTGAGCACGCTGAAGAGCACCGCCGACGTCCGGTACGCCGAGGCGGGCGCGCTGGTCCGGGCGGACAGCTCGAACACCAGCGCCGCCTTCACCTCGGCGGAGATCCCGGCGGCCCAGGGCTGGACCACCGGGAGCAGCGACGTCGTGGTGGCCGTGGTCGACACCGGCGTCACCGCCAACGTCGACCTGCCCGCGGACCGGCTGACCGACGGGTACGACTTCGTCGACGGGGACGCCGACGCCACCGACCTCAACGGGCACGGCACCGCGATCGCCAACGTGATCGCCGGCGACGGCGAGAACACCACCGGCCCGGGCGGGGTCAGCGAGAAGAGCCGGATCATGCCGGTCCGGGTGCTCACCGACCGCCAGAACCTCTACGCGGAGGGGACCACCGCGGACGTCGCGGCCGGCATCGTCTGGGCGGCCGACCACGGGGCGCGGGTCATCAACGCCTCGTTCAGCACCACGTCGGAGAGCCGGCTGCTCCAGGACGCCGTGGAGCACGCCACCGAGAAGGGCGCCCTGGTCGTCGCCTCGGCCGGTAACACGACCACGACGGCTCACCGGTACCCGGCGGCGTTCCCGAACGTGCTCGCCGTCGGCAACTCGACCAACCAGGCCGGGTCGGGCCAGAACAGCAGCACGGATCACTGGGTCGACGTCACGGCGTACAGCAGCATGGTGGCGCTCGGCAAGGACAACGCGAACGTCCAGGTCGACGGGACCTCCGGTTCGACCGCCCTGGTCTCCGGCATCGCGGCGCTGGGCCTCGCGATCAAGCCGTCGGCGACCGCGGCCGAGTTGAGCACCGCGATCACGGACGGCGCCGACGTGGAGTCGACCCAGCCGTCCTACTACGCGCCGCTGGTCAACGGGGCCCGGGTGCTCGGCCTGCTGGGCGCCGTCGACGAGGTGAAGCCGGTGCTCACCGCCGGTGGCCTCACCGAGGGCGGTCTGTACACCGAGTACGCGTACGGCCAGACGGTGACGCCCACCGTCTCGGACGACCGCGGCGTCGACCGGGTCGAGTACCTGGTCGACGACACGGTGATCGCCGTGGACCGGCGTGCGCCCTGGTCGGTGACGTTGGGGCTGCCGGTCGGCTACAACGGCACCGTGCCGGTGACCACTCGCGTCTACGACTACGCGGGCAACACCGACGAGAGCGTCACGGTGATCGAGGCGGACACCACGGCACCGAGCGGGACAGTCGTCTCCCCGGTGGCGAACGAGATCGTCTTCGGCTTCACGGTCGAGGTACGGGTCTCCTCGCCGGACACCGATCTCGTCTCGGTGACGGCGTACGGCCGATCGCCCTACACCGGTTATCCGTTGACGTGGGATGACACCGCGAAGGTCTGGAAGGGCCCGGTGAACTACTACCGGGCCTCGGGCAAGGGATCTTTCGAGGTCAGTCTGAAGGACAAGGCCGGCCACTCCACCTCGATCTACCGGAGTTTCCGGAACGACGACCAGGCACCGGCGGTCACCGGGGTCATCCCGGACTTCAACGCCAAGGTGCGGGGGACCTTCACCAGCACGGTCACCGGGGTCAGCGACATGAGCCCGGTCAAGGCCGAGCTCTGGGCGAACGGCAAGTACATCGGTTCCGACTCGACGGCGCCGTACTCGCTCACCGTGAAGACCGGAACCTTCAGTGGCGCGATGTCGCTGCAGTGGCGAGTCACCGACAAGTGGGGTCAGTACCGCCAGCTCGTTCCGCGGAACATCACGGTCGACAACAAGGCGCCGACCGTGAGCATCACCTCGGCGCCGAAGAACAAGGCGAAGGTCAAGGGCACCGTCAAGGTCAAGGTGAAGGCCTCCGACGCCAGCGGGATCGCCAAGGTCCAGCTACTGGTCAACGGCAAGGTTGTCGCCACCGACACCACGTCGGCCTACGTGCTCAGCGTCAACACGAAGAAGCAGAAGAAGACGATGAAGGTCCAGGTCCGGGCGTACGACAAGCTCGGCAACGTCAAGTACACGACGACCCGGACCTGGAAGCGTAAGTAGCCGTCAGCCCCGGGCGGTGTGCCGGCGCGTCAGGCGCATCGCCCCGGGCTCGGCGGACGACCACGGGGCCTCGCTGGTGTGTACGGCGAGGCCCGACGTCTTCATCTCGACGGTCGCGCCGTCCCACTGCTCGTCCGGGATCAGCAGAGCGGACACTTCGGACACCGTCGGGTTGTGGCCGACCAGCAGGACCGTACGGGCCGTGTCCGGAACCGCGCGGAGCAGGTCGAAGACCTCGGTCCGCCCGCCGTAGTAGAGCTGATCCTCATAGTGGACCTCCGGGGCGCCGATCGACGCGCCCTGTGCCAGCGCCACCGAGGCCGCCTGCCAGGTCTGCCGGGTACGCCGGGCCGGCGAGCAGAGCACCAGGTCGGGGTGCAGGCGCTCGTCCACCAGCCACGCGCCGGCGGCGTCCGCATCTGATTCGCCCCGCTCAGTGAGGCTTCGGTCGAAGTCTGCCAATTCGCCGGGAGTCTCCGCCTTGGCGTGGCGTAGCAGGATGAGCGTCCGCAAGGTCATTGCACCAGCTTGCCTGATTGGAATTCCGCACGTACGGGTATGGCCTCGGTCGACGCATTCAGCATGGTCGAGCGGTGTCCGCCCGGCCGCGTGGACACCCACCCGAAGGAGGGTCCGATGGGCATCGGCGGAAGCATCTTCCTGCTCGCACTAGGCGCGATTCTGGCGTTCGCCGTGAACGCCGACATCAGCGGCCTCGACATCAGCGTGATCGGCTGGATTCTGATGGCCGCCGGGCTGGTCGGGCTGATCATCACACTCTGGTTCTGGAACAGCCGCCGGCGCACGGTGGTCACCCGGCAGACCGGCACCACCGCCGGCGCGCCGGTCGCCAGTTCGGGTTACACCAGCGAGTACCGCGAGGTCCGGCGCGACGACGTCCCGCCGCCCCCGCCGCCCGCGTACTCCTGACGTACGGCCATCTCTGACACCTGACATGCGGGAAGCGAAACGGCCCGGAGGGAAGAGCTCCGGGCCGTTTTCCTCGTGTGGAATCAGGCGTAGAGCGCGAAGTAGATCGCGATGTGGTGGCAGATCGCGGCGACCAGCGTGCAGGCGTGGAAGAACTCGTGGTGACCGAAGACGGTCGGCCACGGGTTGGGGCGGCGCAGCGCGTAGAAGACCGCCCCGATCGTGTAGATCGCGCCACCGACGAGCAGCAGCACCAGGCAGGTCACGCCCCCGACGTGGATCACGTCCGGGATGATCGCCACGGCGACCCAGCCCAGCGCCACGTAGAGCGGAGCGCCCGCCCATCGGGGCAGGTGCGGCCAGATCATCTTGAGGGCGACGCCGCCGAGCGCGCCGCCCCAGACCAGGCTGAGCATCAGCGTGGCGTGTTTCGCGTCGAGCAGCAGCACGCAGAAGGGCGTGTAGGTGCCGGCGATGAAGATGAAGATCATCGAGTGGTCGGCGCGGCGCATGATCTGATAGCCGCGTTCGCTCCAGACCCGGCGATGGTAGAGCGCGCTGGTGCCGAAGAGCCCGCACACCGTGATGCTGTAGATCAGGCAGCTGAAGAACGGCCCCCATCCGGGGCGGCTCAGCGCGATCGAGCAGAGCACGATGCCGCAGACCGCGGCGACGAAGAAGGCGTACTGATGCAACCGGCCGCGTAGTCGCGGCTTGCCGAGGTCGGTCGGCTTCATCCGGAACGGGGCAGAGGTCGTCACGGGATCTAGGTTACGGCACCGTAGGTTACTAATGGGTAGTGATGCTGGGTACGGCAGACCATAACGGGTGATCTTTTGCGGCAGATCACCCCATAACCGGCAGCCATCCGGTGACCGGCGTAATCCGCGACCTGACCGCGTCGGCGCTGGCAGAGATGGGTACTACGGTACGTTTCCGTGACCTCGATTGACCTCAACGCCGACCTGGGCGAGGGCTTCGGCTCCTGGCGGCTCGGCGACGACGATGCTCTGCTCGACGTGGTGTCGTCGGCGAACGTGGCCTGCGGCTTCCACGCCGGCGATCCGTCCACCATGCACCGGGTGTGCCGGAAGGCGGTGGAGAAGGGCGTCGCGATCGGGGCCCAGGTCGGATACCGCGACCTCGCCGGGTTCGGGCGCCGCCGGATCGACTACGACCTCGACGAACTCCGCGACGACATCCTGTACCAGATCGGCGCGCTGGAGGCGTTCTGCCGGACGGCGGGCGACCGGGTCCGGTACGTGAAGCCGCATGGCGCGCTCTACAACACCGCGGCGGTGGACGAGGGGCAGGCCTCGGCGGTGGTCGCGGCGGTTCTCGCGTACGACCCGAGCCTGCCGGTGCTCTGCCAGCCCGGATCCGTGCTGGCCACCCGGGCGGAGGCGGGCGGGCTCACGGTGGTGGGCGAGGGTTTCGCCGACCGGGGCTACCAGCGGGACGGCCGGCTGATCCCGCGGACCTCGCCGGGCGCGCTGGTGGACGCGCCCGGCGAGGTGGTGGACCGTGCGGTGCGGATGGCCGTCGCGGCCGAGGTGGTCGCCGACGACGGATCGGTCATCCCGTGCCGGGTCCGGTCGGTCTGCGTGCACGGTGACACGCCCGGCGCGGTCGAGCTGGCCCGGCGGGTCCGGGAGGGGCTGGAGTTCGCCCTGCTGGAGGTCGGTGCCTTCAGCTCGCGTCAAGCCCCCTGAGGATCAGCGGCAGGCGGTCCGGGGCGTCCGGGTCGATCACGATCGGGACGCCCCAGTCCTGCCGGGTCAGGTGGCAGGCACCGAACTCGGCATCGACGTCGCAGGTGGCCGCCTGGGCGACGACCTGCAGCACGCCCTTCGGTACGTCCGGGTTGAGCACCAGGCGCCGGGAGAGCTCGGTGGTGGTGCCCTCGCCCTCCACCAGCAGCTCGGCCGGGGACGCCGAGACGGTCAGCCGCAGCGGCGAGCCGAACTGGCTGTCCAGCTTCTGGCCGGGCGCGGGCGTGAAGATCACATCGAGGGTGACCTCGCCGGGCGCCAGGGGGGACGGCGGCCGTTCGGTCCGGTGCCGCTCCCCGGCGACGGTCTTCACCACGCCGGGGGCGAGCCGGGTCAGCCGGTGTGCGGCCGACTCGACGACGATCACGTCCCCGCCCTCGGTGACCAGGATGTCGCTCGGCTCAGCGAGACCGGAGTCCACCGTGGAGACCTCGTTCGCCGCCGGGTCGAAGCGGCGGACCGCCCCGTTGTAGGTGTCCGCGACCAGCACCGAGCCGTCGGCCAGCGAGGCCACCCCGAGCGGGTGCTGGAACAGGGCCGAGGCCGCCGGGCCGTCCACGTGGCCGAAGTCGAAGAGACCCTGGCCGGCCGCAGTGTGCATGACGCCGTCCTCGACAAAGCGCAGGGCGGAGGTCTCGCTGTCGGCGATCCACAGGCGATTTCGCGTACGGTCCACGGCAAGCCCGGACGGCTGGGCCATCCAGACGTCCGGGATCGGGCCGTCCCGCAGCGACTCGACCGTGGTGCCGGCGTAGACACCCACGGTCCGCTTGATCGGGTCGAACCACCAGAGCTGGTGGATGCCGGCCATCGCGACGATCACCCGGTCGTCGAACCAGGCCAGGTCCCACGGGGAGGAGAGGTCGGCGGCGAGCGCGTCGTGGGCGTGGTCGTCCACCGTGGAGCGCCACGGCCGCCCCGAGCCCGCGACCAGGGAGATCTCGCCGGTGGCCAGGGTGATCGCGCGGAGCTGGTGGTTGACCGTGTCGGCGACGACCACGTCGTAGCCGGCCACCTCGGCGACCGCGGGCGGCAGCAGCACCAGGCCCTGCGGCTCGTCGAACGGCCGCTTCCGGTCGCCGCCGAAGCGCCGGACCGGGGTCTCGCCGTCGGCGGTCAGCTCGACCACCGAGTGCCGGGCCGAGTCGGAGACCAGCAGGTTGCCGCCGGGCAGCTCGATCGCCTTGCCGGGGAAGCGGAGCAGCCCGTCCGGGGCGGGCGGAGGAACATACGGCCCGTCGCCGCGGTGCAGGGTGCCGTCCGCCTCGTGCTTGGCGACCAGCTCGTCGATCAGGCGGGCCAGGCCCTCGGCGTGACCCTCACCGGCCATCGAGGCGACCAGGTAGCCGGTCGGGTCGACCACGGCCAGGGTGGGCCAGGCCTTCGCGGCGTACTGCTGCCAGAGGTGCATGTCGCCGTCGTCGACGACCGGGTGGTGCACGCCGTACCGCTCGACGGCGGCGGCCAGGGCCTTCGGGTCGCGCTCGTGCTCGAACTTCGGGGAGTGCACGCCGATCACCACGATCGCGTCGCCGTACTTCTCCTCCAGCGGCCGCAGCTCGTCCAGGACGTGCAGGCAGTTGATGCAGCAGAAGGTCCAGAAGTCCAGGATCAGGATCTTGCCCCGGAGATCGGCCAGGGTGAGGTCCTTACCGCCGGTGTTGAGCCAGCCGCGTCCCTTGAGTTCGGGCGCACGAACGCGAGAATTCATGCGCCCATGGTGCCTCAACGGCCCGGCCCCCGACGTGCGGGACCGGGCCGTTGTGGGCGAAAACCTAGCTGTTGGGCTTCAGGCAGAGCACCTTGTCGCCGTTCACGATGTACGGCTGGGAGGCGTCGCTGCACTGGTCCTTCGTGTCGACCACCTGGGTCACCTGGTACGACCCGGCGTCCGAGCAGGTGGCCTCGACCGCCTTGTCGCCGGAGCGCTTCACGCAGTCGCCCTGGGCCGCGTCGAAGCTGCCGCTGCCACCGGCGATCAGGTAGACCAGACCGAAGATGATCGCGAGGAACGCGGCGCAACCGAGGACCACGATGAGCGCGACCGGGAGGGTCCGGACGTGCGGTTTCGCCGGTGCGGCGGCCTTCTCGGCGGCCTTGAACTCGTCGAACGCCTTCTGGTCCTCCGGGCTCGGCCAGCTCGTGGTGTCCTCAGGGGTGGGCGGGGTGACCGTGGAGTGCACACCCGGGTAGCCCTGCTGCATCGCGGTCGCGTCCATGCCCGGCATCGGCGGCAGGGCCGGGGCCGGTACGTACGACGGGTTGCCCCGGCCGGAGACGTCCGTGGTGAGCTCGTCGTAGAGGCCCGGCGCGGCACCACCCTGAGCGGACTGCGCGGGGCTGGTGAAGTCGCCCCACGCGGGCCCGTTGCCGTTGCCGTTGCCGTTGCCACCGAACGACTCACCGAGGGGCGGCGGGAACCCGCCGTTGCCGCCGGCCGGGGGCGGGAAGCCGTTGCCGCCGAAGGAGTCACCGGTCGGCGGCGGGAAGCCACCGTTGCCCTCACCGAACGGCGAGCCCGAGGCGGGCGCGCCGGGGAACGGCGACTCGACCTGGGCCGCGCCGCCGTACGTCGAGGTGGGCGGCGGGAAGGGCGTCTCGCCGGGAGCCGACCCGCCGAACGGCGAGGTGGGCGCCGCGCCGCTGAACGGCGACGTGGGCGCCGAACCGCCGAACGAGGAGGTCGGTGGCGGGAACGGCGGCTCGCTCGCGGCCGGCGGGGCGGCCGCGAAGGGCGAGTCGGACGGCGACGCCGACCCGAAGGGCGAGTCGGACGGCGCGGGCGACCCGAACGGCGAGTCGGACGGCGCGGGCGACCCGAACGGCGAGTCGGACGGCGCGGGCGACCCGAACGGCGAATCGGACGGCGCGGGCGACCCGAACGGCGAATCGGACGGCGCGGGCGACCCGAACGGTGAGTCCGACGGGGACGCCGATCCGTACGGCGAGTCCGGGGACGCCGGGGCGAACGGGGACTCGGCGGAGGGCGAACCCGGGAACGGGACCGCGGCCGCGGCACCCGGGAAGGGCGCGGCGGCGGCCGAACCGGGGAACGGTGCGGCCGGCGAACCGGGCGGCGTGCCCGGTTCCGGCGGGCTGACCCGGGCGCTCGCCGAGGCGCGGGCGGTGGCCCGGGCCGGTGACTGCGGCGCGGCGCCGGGCGTCTCGCCCTCGTCGTTGCGCGGGGCGAACGGGTTGTCGTCGTTCCGGCCCGGGAACGGGTTCTCCTCGTTCCGAGCGAACGGGTTCTCCTCGCTGCGCTGCGGCGGAGGGAAGCCGAAACCGCGGTCGTTGTTCTCCTCGCCGAGGCCGGGGAACTGGTTGGCACCCGGCGTGCGCTGCGGGAACGGGTTACCCCCCGAGTGCTCCGCGGAGCCCGGGAACGGGTTACCGCCCGAGTGCTCCGTGGAGCCCGGGAACGGGTTGCCGCCCGAGTGCTCGGCGGAGCCCGGGAACGGGTTGCCGCCGGAGGTCTCCGGAGCGGCCGGTGCCTCGTCGGCGGGCTCCGGGGAGCTCTCCTCGACGGGGGCGGGGCGGCCGTACACCCGGGCCTGCGGTGCGGCGGCGGGCGGGGGCAGCTCGCCGTCCTGCGGGCTGCTGACCCGGACACCCGGGACCGAGGCGCTGCCGGTGACCGGACGGGCCGAGCCGCGCGGAGCCGGGACCGAGCCGGGCGCCGGGGCCGAACCCGAGGTGGGCGCCGGAGCGGGCGCCGAGATCGGCGTGGCCGAACCGGCGTTGCCGAACGGCGAACCCGAGGCCGAGCCGGTGCTGCCGAACGGCGAACCCGAGGCCGGACCGGTGCTGCCGAACGACGAACCCGGAGCCGAACCGGAGGTCGGCGCGGGCGACGGCACCGCGACGCCGGCGGACGCGACGGACGGGGGCGCGGAGACGCCGGCCGAGGCCGATGCCGTGGGCGACTGGATCGAGCCGCCCGAGTTCAGTGCGGCGCCGGGCACCCGCTGCGGGAAGCCGCTCGCCGTCACCGGCGGCAGCTCGGGCTCGGGGACCGGGCCGGGCGCGGGCGCGGTGTAGCCGCTCGACGCGCGGATCGGCAGGTCGAGGCTGGGCGCCGAGCCGGTGCCGGTGTCGCCGTCCCCGGTGGGTGTGGCGCCGGTGGGCGTACGCAGCGGGAACCCGCCGCTCTCCCCACGCCGGGTCGGGAACGTGGTCGACTGCGGGGCCTCGGGTGCGGCCGGCGGGACCGCGGCGGACGCGGCCGGACGGGCCGAGTTGCCGAGCCAGCTGTTCTCGGCCGGGCCGATCGGGAAGCCGGGGCGCTCGTGGGCGCCACTCGACTGCTCCGGGGCGTCCGGCAGGTCGCCGAGGGTGGCGCCGGGCACCCGGGGGCGCTGGTCGCCGAAGGCGGAGAAGCTGGACCGGCCACCGGTGAGCTCCTGACCGGCGGCGGAGGCACCCGGGGTCCGGGTGGGCAGGCTGCCGCCGGACATCGGGAACTGGCCGGGGTCGGCGGACGGCGCCGGGGACGCGAACGGGGCCGCTGACTCCGGGGCCGGAGCGGCGGACGGCGCGAACGGGCTCGGCGCCTCCGGGGCGGCGGGCGCCGGGGCGGCGGCCGACGCGTACGGGTGCGGCGCGTCGAGAGCCGACGACGGCGTGGCCGGTGCGCCGGGCACGGCGGCCGACGCGCGGCCGGGCGGCGTGAAGCCACTCGGGCCGAACGGCGACGAGGGACCGGCATCCCCGGACGCGGAGTCGGGCTGGGTGAACGAAACGCTCGGCGTTCCGTAGGACGTTCCGGACGAGGCCGTCGATCCGTACGAGGTACCGGACGAGGGCGCCGAACCGTACGACGTCCCGGACGACGGCGTGGCCGAGCCGAACGACGAACCCGCTGCCGCGCCTGCGGTGCCGAACGAGGAACCCGCTGCCGAACCGGCGGTGCCGAAGGAGTCGGGCGTCTCAGCTGCCGGCGATGCGGCCGGCGATGCGGCCGACGAGGCGGACGCGGACGAGGCCGACCCGGCGGCGGGGGCCGGAGCCCAGGCCGAGGGGGGCGGCGTCGTGCCGGACTGCTCGACGGCGTCGAACGGCGAGGCCGGACGGAACGGCGACGCGGAGCCGGCGACCGAGGCCGAGCCGTACTGCGTGGCGGGCTGACCGTACGGCGACGCGGTCCCGGGGGACACGGTTCCGTACGGCGACGCGGCGGGCTCCTCGGCGCCGGGTGCGGGGACCCGGGCGGAACCGTACGACGTGCCGGTCTGGGTGGAGCCGGAACCGAAGGTGGAGACGGCGGGAACGACGAACGGCGAGCCACCGTCTGGCGCGGAGGCCGGGGGTGGCCCGTACGACGTGGGGAAACCCTCCGTCGGCGGTGGGGCCGATGCGCGGCCCGAGACTCGCTGAGCGTCGGAGTCGGGCGGGAAACCGCCCGACGTTGGTCCGCCCGACGTGGCCTCGGCCGGCTGACCGGCGTGCTGCCCCTCGGACGTCATACGCGCCTCCTCATCGATGCGGCCGTGCCAGCTTTGCACGGACGCGACTCCGTCGGCGACCATCCGCCAAGGGTCGTGCCAGCTTCCCGGCCAGGCCGTGCTGGGGCGAGGCGGCACTGCGCCGTCGCGGAGCCCCGGTCCTCCGAGCCGACCGGCCGTGCCGGTTCGTGGACCGGGCCCAACGGTACCGGGCGTCCGCAGCCGGGGGTATCCCGGTGTACGCCACTGAGGGACGCCGGATGAACGTCCTGGCACGGAAGCCGAGCGCGAAACAGCCCGCCCGGGTGATCCGGACGGGCTGTTCGTCGTGTCGCGTGGTGTGACGTCTATCGCCGCTGCGCGAGGAAGATGATCTCGTCGCGCATGGCCTGAGTGGGCGCGGCCTGCAGGGCGCGGTCGATGGCGCGGTTCTGCCGGCTGATCATGCGGTGGTGGCGGAGGCGGTCGATCAAACGCATGGCACTGCTCGTTTCCCCGGCGTGAGCCGGTCATCGCTTTTCCGGCGTGCCGCCGCCCGGTCGCCCGCTCGTGGCGGACACCGTCGGCGCACGTCTCAGGTGTGCCTCCAGTATCCGCCCGAGCGGCGATCGATTCCAACGATTCAAAGGGTGATCCCCGTCATCACCTAATGATCGAAGGCATCTAAGCGTTCTTCCCTTACGGAAACCTAGCTCCAGCTGAGCAGCGTGGTCGACGGGTCCGTCAGGAAGGCGCCGATGTCCCGGAGGAACTTCGAGCCCAGCTCGCCATCGATGATCCGGTGATCGAAGGAGAGCCCGAGGGTGGTGACCTGGCGAATCTTGATCTTGCCCTTGTGAACCCAGGGGGTGGGACGGATCGCGCCGAACGCCAGGATCGCCGATTCGCCGGGAGGCAGGATCGGCGTGCCGGTGTCGATGCCGAAGACACCGACGTTGGTGATCGACAGGGTGCCGCCGGCCATGTCGGCGGGTGACGTCCGTCCCGATCGGGCCGTCCGGGTCAGGGCGTTGAGAGATTCGGCAAGCTCCCGAAGTGTGAGACGGCCGGCGTCCTTGACGTTCGGGACGATCAGCCCACGATCGGTCGCCGCGGCGATCCCGAGGTTCACGTACTCCTTGATCACGATCTCGCCGGTCTCCCCGGACCAGGACGAGTTGACCATCGGGTGCCGCTTGACCGCGAGGAGCACCGCCTTCGCCACCAGGAGCAGCGGGGAGACCCGGAGCTCGGCGAACTCCGGGCGGGCCTTCAGTTTCTCCAGCGCCTTCATCGAGCGGGTCACGTCGACCGTGAGGAACTCGGTCACGTGCGGCGCGGTGAACGCCGACCGGACCATGTTCTCCGCGGTGAGCTTCCGGACGCCCTTGATCGGGATCCGCTGCTCGCGGTCCGGACCGAAGAGCGCCGCCGGGGTGGGTGCGGCACCGGCGTCTGCCGCGGCCTCCGGCTTCGCGGCATGCGCTGCTGCTTCGTGTACGTCGTCCCGCGTCACCGAGCCCTGCGGGCCGCTCCCGGGCACCGTGGCCAGATCGACGCCGAGATCGCGGGCGAGTTTCCGGACCGGCGGCTTCGCCAGCACCGGCCCGGTCCGCGCCGGGGTGACCGGTGCCGGGGTGACCGGTGCCGGGGCGGGAGCGGGAACAGGCGAGGCGGTA
Organism: Actinoplanes sp. NPDC051851; assembly: GCF_040681165.1. Lineage (NCBI taxonomy): Bacteria > Bacillati > Actinomycetota > Actinomycetes > Micromonosporales > Micromonosporaceae > Actinoplanes > Actinoplanes sp. NPDC051851. The sequence continues at coordinate 459,052 of NZ_JBFAYF010000001.1, forward strand.
GCCGCCGCAGGCGGGGTGGGCGATGGTGCGGTTGTGGGATGGGTGGCCGTACCGGAGCGGGGTCTTCTTCTTGTGTTGGATTCGTCTTTCGGTCCGTAGCCGACGAGCACCGGAGTACGGCCGGTGGGAGCCTTGGCCTCGGCTGCGGGCTCCTCGGCTGCGGGCTCTTCCGCGGCGCCGGGCTGGGTGTCGATCGAGATGATCGGGGCGCCCACCTCGACCGTGACGCCGGCCTCGTGGAAGATCCGGGTGACCACGCCGGCCCACTTCGCCGGGATCTCGACGGCCGCCTTCGCGGTCTCCACCTCGACGATCGGCTGGTTCAGCTCGATGGTGTCGCCGACCTTGACCAGCCAGGCCAGGATCTCGCCCTCGGTCAGGCCCTCGCCCAGGTCGGGCAGGTTGAACTCCTTGATCCGGGACATCCGCGTCACCAGCCGAACGAGCGGTCGACGGCGTCCAGCACGCGGTCCAGATCGGGGAGGTACTCCTCCTCGGAACGGGCCGCGGGGTACGGCGTGTCGTAACCGGTGACCCGCAGGACCGGGGCCTCCAGGGAGTAGAAGCACTCCTCGGTGATCCGCGCGGCGAGCTCGGAGCCGACACCCAGATTGCCGGGCGCCTCGTGGACGACGACCGCGCGACCGGTCCGGCGGACCGACTCGAAGAGCACCGGGTAGTCGACCGGGGAGATCGTTCGGAGGTCGATCACCTCCAGGTCCCGGCCGTCCTCGGCGGCGGCCTTCGCGGCGTCCAGTGCGACCCGGACCATCGGCCCGTACGCCAGGAGCGTCGCGTCCGTGCCCGGCCGGGCGATTCGCGCCGCGTGCAGCGGGAAAGCCGCGTCCAGGTCGCCGTCCAGGTCGACCTCGCCCTTCTCCCAGTACCGGCGCTTCGGTTCGAAGAAGACGATCGGGTCGTCCGAGGCGATCGCCTGCTGGATCATCCAGTACGCGTCGGCCGGATTGCTGCAGGTGACGACCTTGAGGCCGGGGGTGTGCGAGAAGTACGCCTCGGGCGACTCGGAGTGGTGCTCGACCGCGCCGATGCCCCCGCCGTACGGGATCCGGATCACGATCGGCACGCGGACGTTGCCCCGGGACCGGTAGAACATCTTCGCCACCTGGGAGACGATCTGGTTGTACGCCGGGAAGACGAACCCGTCGAACTGGATCTCGCAGACCGGCCGGTATCCGCGGATGGCCAGACCGACCGCGGTGCCGACGATGCCGGCCTCGGCGAGCGGGGTGTCGATCACCCGCTGGTCGCCGAAGTCCTTCTGCAGGCCGTCGGTGATCCGGAAGACGCCGCCGAGCTTGCCGACGTCCTCTCCCATGATCACGACCTTGGGGTTGCTCTCCAGCGCACGCCGCAGACCGTGGTTGAGTGCCTTGCCCAGGGTGATCTTCTCGGCCATCAGTGCCCACTCCCCTCGAACGACGCGTGGTACTCCGCGAAGGCGGCGCGTTGCGCGTCGAGATCTGGGGAGCCGTTGGGATAGACGTAGTCGAACATCGCGGTGGGCTCGGGCTCGGGCATGGCGAGGACCCGTTCGCGCAGCTCCAGGGCGAGGACGCGGGCCGTCTCGTCGACCTCGGCGAAGAAATCCTCGCCGGCCACCTGCTGCTTGGCCAGGAACGCGCGGACCCGGGCGATCGGGTCCTTCGCCTTCCACGACTCGACCTCGCTGGCGATCCGGTACCGCGTCGGGTCGTCCGAGCTGGTGTGCGCGCCCATCCGGTACGTGTACGCCTCGATCAGGGTCGGGCCCTGGCCGTTGCGTGCGTTGTCCAGCGCCGCGCGGGTCACCGCGTAGCTGGCCAGCACGTCGTTGCCGTCGATGCGTACGCCGGGGAAGCCGAAGCCGGCCGCGCGGTTGAAGAGGGGGATGCGGGTCTGCCGTTCCAGCGGCTCGGAGATCGCATACTGGTTGTTCTGGCAGAAGAACACGATCGGCGCGTTGAAGACGCCGGACCAGACGAAGGACTCGTTGACCTCGCCCTGGCTGGTGGCGCCGTCGCCGAAGTACGCGATCACGGCCTCGCCGTCCGGCGTGCCCGTCCGGCCGTCCATCGTGACGCCCATCGCGTACCCGGTCGCGTGCAGGGTCTGCGATCCGATCACGATCGTGTAGCCGTTGAACTTGTGCTCGTTGGCGTTCCAGCCGCCCTGATCGACGCCCCGGAACAGGCCGAACGGCATGATCGGGTCGATGCCGCGGCAGTAGAGGACGCCGTGCTCCCGGTAGGTGGGGAAGGCCATGTCCTGGGGGCGGAGCGCCCGTCCGGAGCCGACCTGTGCCGCTTCCTGACCCAGCAGGCTGGCCCAGAGGCCGAGTTCGCCCTGCCGTTGCAGAGCGGTCGCCTCGGCGTCGAGCCGGCGCACCGTCACCAGGTCGCGGTAGAGCTCGCGGTACTCCGCGTCGGTGAAGTCGACCGAGTACGTCGTGCCGTCCGGGGTGGTGACGCTCTCGAGATGCTCGCCCTCGGGGGTGAGCAGTTGGACGAAGCCGCCGGCGGGGATGTCTCTCCCGGCTTCGCGTTCGCCGTTCGCCATCCGATGTCTCCCTGTATCTCTCTGCGCCCGCGGCGGGTGTCGCCCGGCCACGCGGCGGGACCACTGGGATGCCGCGCTTGGGCCGGGTGAGGCGTGCCGCGCGACGTTCCGGCTGGACTGTGCCCCTGCTGGACTCTGTCCCTGCCGGGACGGCCCGCCCTCGCCCCGCTTGGTCAGCGGAAGACGACGGCGGCGGTGCCGTCGCCCCCATCCTGACAGAGAGGGTGCTTGCGGTTACAGGCTGCGTGGATCACGAATAAAGATTTTCTTGTTACGCATTGCTATGGGTATTTGTCCGATTTGGTGGTTTTTCTGAGGTGGCGGTACGCGAAGGACTTCCGGTCGCCGCTGCCGAATGCGGGATGCCTCGTTTGTCCCTTTGACCGAGACGGATCCAGGTTGATCTCTTGCTGCGGAGGAGCCCCGAGTGTCGTACCCGCCCGATGACGACGGCTTCCCGCCGCCGCCCCCGAAGGTGCTGCGCAAGCGCCGCAACGGGGTGTATCGGGAGGACTACGGCTTCTCCGGCCCGACCCGTCGCTACATCGCGATGGTCGCCGTTCTGGTCGGGCTCGCCTCGGTACCCACTCTCGCCGTGATCACCGCCGGGACCAGCGAGATCAACGGCAGGGAACGACCCGGTGCGATGGATGCGCCATTTCTTCCGCCGCCGGCTACCGGTCCGATTCGACCCTCTTTCCCGTACGGGGTGACAGCACCGTCGTCCGCGGGAGGCGAGCCGCCTCGGGGCGAATCCCCGGGCCGGGCGCCGGGCGTGTCGCCGTCTTCGCCGTTGGGGTGGTCTCCCTCCTTCCTGCCGTCCGTGCCACGTCCCACCGACTCCTCATCGGCGACGTCGTCCTCGTCTTTCGGGTCTTCACCAGGGTCTTCGGCGGGCACTTCGTCCGGGTCTTCGGCGGGCGGGGATGTCGTGCGGGCGTTGCCGAAGGTGCCGGGGTTGCCGGTCGTGCCGGTGACGCCGCGTGAGGATCGGGGGGTGGCGCGACCGCCGGCGGGGTTGCCGACCGTGCCGGGGTTGCCGGAGGTGCCGGAGGACGGGCTCGGATTCGAGGACGTTCCCGCCGGTCGCCGGGCCCCGAATTCTTCAGATGACGACTATTTCGATTCCGCGCCGTTCCCCGCGCCCGCCTCTTCCCCGCCGTCCTCTTCCCCGCCGTCCTCTCCCATGCCGTCCCCTTCCCCGTCGTCCCCTTCTCTGCCGTCGCCTTCCTTGTCGTCCCCTTCTCTGTCGTCCCCTTCTCTGTCGTCCCCTTCCTCGTCGTCCTCGGACAGCGAATCGGATGAGGCCGACGAAGGGTCCAACGGGGACTGGACGACCGATGACGACTCGGACTCCTCGTGGGACGAGGACGCGTCCTGGGAAGACGACTCCTCTCCGGACGGTGACTCGTCCTGGGACGAGTGCCACGACGACGAAGCCCCATCCGAGACCGGTGACACGTCCGGTCCTGACTCAGCCGGAGGTCACCGGTGACCGATCGTCCGTACAACATCCGCCCGAACCGTGTTCTCGAGCAGAGCTACACCGATGGGCGCAACGCCCGCCGCCTGCTCAACGAGCTCCGCACCGACGACGACCGGGTGACCAATCGCCCGTACCGGGGAATCCACCGCGCCGAGCACACCAACCACGACGACTACGCGGCCGAACAACGCCGCTCCCGGGTAGGCCGCCACCACGCCGACCCTTCCGACGACCACCACGTCAACCACCGCTGACGACTCAGTCCTCCCCGCCACGATCACTCACCTGCGCCGGGGACCGCACACGTCGCCCGGGTTGGGGCGCCCGCCGCGCACGTCGGTCGCTTTGAGGGCGGCCGCCGCGCACGTTGGTCGGGTGCGGGGCGGCCGCTGTGCACGGTGACGCGATTTTGGGGCGGTAGGAGTATTTGATCAGCGTGCGTGTGCTCCTGAAGCCCTCCAGAGGGCTGCAGAACTACACGGTTGCTGAACGAGACTTTCAGCGCCCCACTCAGCCACCACCGTGTCCGCGCACCGTCCCGCCGACCGGTTTCGTGTGCGCGTGCGGCCCCGTCGGCAGGTTTTGGGTCGTGGGGCGCCCCACGGGCCGGCTTCATGCGTGCGGCCCCACGACCGGTGTTCGGGCTCGTGGGCCGACTGGGGTGGGGCGAGGCGGACCGCAGGGGCGGCGGGGAAGAGGGTCAGTCGGTGTCGGGGGTGTCGCGGTGGGCCTCGATCCACGCGTCGATGGCGTCGGTGTCGTTCGGGTCGACGCCCTCGGCGATCAGCTGGGCGACGGCGGCCGTGGCGGGGCTGCGGCGTTCGCCGGTGGTGTAGAGGCGGGCGAACTCCGGGATCAAGTCCTCGATCACCTCGTCGGTCTCGGTGATGGCGGCCTCGGGGAGGCCGCGGCGGCGGGTCGCGTACGCGGACCAGGCGCGGACCACCCGGGGGAGCATCGCGGCGTCGTCCATGTCCAGGACCGCGCGGCGGTGGACCCAGTCGAGCAGGAAGAAGCCGGCCACCGTGGGGCTCCAGCGCAGCGGATCGCCGCCGGGGAGCGTCTCGGCGTGGTCGAGGAGCAGGCTGATGCAGAACTGCAGGGACGCGGTGTCGGTGTCCGGGTCGGCCAGGCCGTTGCCGATCGCCTCGGGTGAGGCCAGGAAGTCGCGGGTCAGGCTGGTCTCGCTGGGGCCGGCGGGCTCGGTCAGCGGTGGGGTGCTGGGCCGGGGGAGCAGCGCCAGCCGGGCGGTGGCGAGGGCGCGGTCGGTGGCGAGGGAGCCGTCGGCGGGCAGGTCGCCGAGATCGTCGGTGATCTGCAGGTGGCGGTCGACCTCGTCGCGCAGGCGGCCCGGGTCCTCGTCGCGGAACCAGGTCAGCTCGTCGTTGGCGCACATGCCGCGGACCTGGCTGAGGATCCGCTCGGCCGAGGCGGCGACGAAGACGTCCTTGACGATGCCGACGTTGTGGTCGACCAACGCGACCACGGCGTGCTCGGGGCCGCCGTCGGACTGCTCCTCGTATGCGTACGTGACCAGGTAGGACGTCTGGTCGCCGTAGACGTCGCCGTACGCGAAACAGCCGGTGGGCCGGACCCTGCCCAGCTGGGTGACCCAGGACGGGGCTAACGCGTCGTGGCCGACTCCGGCGGCGCCGGGGGCATCCGGGACGAGCGTTGCGAAGACGTCCCGGATGGTCGTGGTGGCCGGCTCGACGCGCTGATCGGTTTCGGTCAGGAATTGTCCGACGAACTCGCGGACCGCGGCCGCGCGATCGCCGGGTGCGACCGCGTAGACGCTGCCGAGCAGCGCGGTGCCGAGCATCTCGGCGTCGAGGGCGCAGCCCAGCTTGATGACGTCGCGGGCCGCGTGGAGCACCGCTTCGTATTTGGTCTGGGGTCCCGGCATGCCGCGAGCCTACCGCTCGCGGCAGCCACCGGAATCACTCCGAGCGGACGACGGCGAGCGCCTCCCGCGCCTGGGCGTACGCGTTCAGCACTTCCCGTACCGGAGCCACCACGTATCCCCGGCCGACCTCGGTGATCGAGGCGCGCAGCCCCTGCTCGGCACGGCGCCGGGCGCGGCGGGCCCCGGCGTCCACGATCGGCTTCAGGAGCAGCCAAAGCAGCAGGCCGGCGAGGAGCCCGCCGAGCATCAGCACGGTCGGCAGGGGCACCATGCCGATCTTCGGGTTGTCGAGTTCGGGGAGGCCGAGGGCGCGGAGGGCGTACCCGGCGACGAGCCAGAGGAAGCCGATGCCGGCGGTGGCGAGGAAGAGCCACTGCAGGAATCCGACAGCGCGCCACCACACCGGTGTGTGCCCGGCGCCGAGCTCGGCCTTGGCGATCGCCCGGTCCAGCGCGTCCGGCAGGTCGTCGGACTTCGAACGGGCGGCGGCGGTCAGCGCGGGCCCCCACGCCTCCGGCAGCGGCGCGGCGGCGCGGGCCGCGACGGCCCGGACGCAGAGGCCGACCGCTGACTTCTGCGCGGCGTCCGCCTCCGGCACCGAGGTGTGCGGCACGACGTCGGTGGAGACCGCGTCCGGGGGCGCCGTCTCGGCCAGGTGCAGCCGGCGCAGCGGGTCGGTCCGCAGCTTGCGGAGGATCCGGGTGGGCGGCCAGCTGGTCGTCGCGGACGCGCGGTGCCGGTACGACGCCGCGGCCGCGTCGGCCACCGCGGGCACCCCGGCCGAGGCGGCGAGCGTCTCGGTCAGCTGGCGCACGGTGGCCCGGTCCACTTCGTCCTCGGCGGCCGGCGGGCCGATCATCGAGCCCAGCTCCTGGCCGACGGCGTCCAGGTCGGCGGAGAGGCGGCGCAGGGCGGCCTGCCGTTCGGCGACCGTACCCTCCAGCGCCCCGCGCAGGTCGCCGAGCATGCCGGGCTGCTTGGCCGAGCTGGCCAGCACCGGCGCGCCGGTCAGTCCGTCCTCCTCCAGCAGCCGGGTCAGGTCGGCGAGGACCAGCTCGGTGTCGCCGGGGGTGAGCCGGTCGGCCTGGTTCAGCACCACGATGGTGACGCCGGCGTGCGTGGCGAACTGGGAGAGGTACGCCCGGTGCAGGATCCGGTCGCCGTACTTCTGCGGGTCGACCACCCAGACGATCTGGTCGACCAGGCCGAGCAGCCGGTCCACCTCGAGCTGGTGTGCACGCTCCACCGAGTCGAAGTCGGGCAGGTCGAGCAGGACCAGGCCGCGCAGGGACGCCTCGTCGTCGCCGTCCAGCGCGCTCTCCCGGACGAATCGCTGCCGGGGGAGTACGCCGACCCAGTCGAGTAGCCGGTTCGCCGGTTCCAGGGGGCCCCAGACCACGGCGTGCGCGGTGCCGGTGGTCGGACGGCGTACGCCCACCGGGGAGAGCTTGAACCGGGCCAGCGCGTTGAACAGGCTGGACTTGCCGCTGCCGGTACTGCCGGCGAGCGCGACCACGGTGTGGTCGAGGGAGAGCGAGAGCCGGCTGCCGGCCCGCTCGACCAGCGTGTGCGCGGTGACCAGTTCCCCGTCCGGGAGGTACGGGTCGACCAGCCGCAGGAACCGGGACAGCGCCTCGAGGCGACGCGTCAGGTCCTCGGCGTCGACGCCGTCGTCCACCTTCTCCACCAGACTCATTGCCCCGATCCGGTCAACGCGAGTTCCTCCCTGGCGCTCTCCACCTCTGCGGCGGTCTGGCGCAACAGTGTGCCCGGCTCGGCCTCTCGGCGCACGGCCGCGGTCAGCTCGGTGTACCGGGCCGTCTCGGCGTCCAGCAGTTCGTCGATCCGGGCGACCAGCTCGTTGCGGGCCCGGGCGGCGAGTGTGCGGATCGCCTGGTCGCCGAAGACCGCCTCGAGCACCTTCTGCGCGGCGACCGTGGTGCCCGCACCGACCGCGACCTCCAGCCCGGTGGGGAGGAAGGCGGTGGAGGTGAAGACGGCGATCATCACGGCCAGCCCGGCGCCGTTCACCGCGTACGCCGCACCGCGTGCCACGCCCCGCTTGTCCGCGGCCTCCCGCCGGACCAGGTCGAGCACCCAGTGCTGCCAGTCGCGGACCAGCCGGTCGGCGCGGTCGGCCAGGCCGAGCGCCACGTGCTGCAGATCGGCGTCGAGCAGGCCGACGCCGGCCGGGTGCGCCTGCCAGGCCGCGTACGCCTGCTCGGCGGCGTCCGACGCCACCCCGCGCAGGAGCGTGACCAGCTGGGATTCCAGGGCGACCTGAAGATTGCGCCCGGGTCCGGGCCGGCCGGTCACCGCGGCGACGAGCCGGTCGCGCAGCTGCCCGACGCGGCTCTCGAGCGTACGCAGGAAGTCGCCGGTGCCGACGAACTCCTGCCAGCGGGCCAGCACCTCGCCGCGGAGCAGGCGACCGTCCTGGAGCCCGTCGCGAACCGTCTGCTTGGCCGTCCGGTAGGCCGAGAGCACCCGCTCGTCCAGCGCGTTCGCCGTCCGGGTCTGGTCCTCGGCGGCCTCGGCGAGCCCGGCGACGGCCGGGTGGAGCGCGGCCAGCGCGCCGTTCAGGGTCTGCCGGACCACCACGGCGCGCGCGTCGGCGTCCGCGGAGAGCTGGACGAACCACTGCCGCATCGGGCCGATCACCGGGTCGGGCAGCCGTCCGTGGTGATCAAGTTCGGTCTCCGGCAACACGAAGAGCGGGGCGGCGCCGAGGTCGTGGGCGATCAGCATCTCGCCCAGGTGCGCGGAGATCTCGGCGGCGGCGTCGACCGGCACCCGGTCCAGCACCAGCGCGATCACCGTGCCGCGTAGCCGGGCGGTCTTGAGCAGCTCCCACGGGACCGCGTCCGCGTACCGGGCCGCGGTGGTGACGAAGAGCCACAGGTCGGCGGCGGCCAGCAGCTGGGCCGCGAGCTTGCGGTTCTCCTCGACCACCGAGTCGATGTCCGGCGCGTCGAGCAGGGCCACCCCGGTCCCGATGCCGGGTGTGGCGACCACCTGGAGGAGGTTCGGGTCGTTGCTGAGCTTGACCGTACGGATCAGCCCGGGCAGCAGGTGACCGGACTCGAACCAGGCGACGTCGTCGGGGTTGGTGACCAGCACCGGGGACCGGGTGGTCGGCCGGAGCACCCCGGCGGTCGTCACGGTGTCCCGGACCAGGCTGTTGACCAGGGTCGACTTGCCGGAGCCGGTGGAACCGCCGACGACCACCAGCATCGGCGCGTCGAGCCGGGAGAGCCGCGGCACCAGGTAATCGTCCAGCTGCGACTGCAGTGCGCCCGCGACACGCCGGGCCTCGTCGGCGGAGGGCACCTGTAACGGATACGAAACCGCGCCGAGTGCCGTCCGTAATCGGGTCAGAGCGGATGAAAGCCGGTCAGGAGGGACGGGTGCCCTATACGGGACGAGAGCGTTTCCCGGGTTCGCCGAACTGGCGCGGCCACTCCCCGTACCATCGAACGGGTCTGTCCGCGCCGGGCCCGCGTCCATGCTGACCTGGTCTTTCTCATCAGATTCGGCGGGGACGGCGGATAGGGCCGACGGACCGACCGCGTCTCCGTGCGTCGTCACGGATAAAGCGTGCACGATCTATGCAGGGCGGGCAACGGGTACCGGTATGCCGTGACCGGACAGGTATCTAGGTGATTACGGAGAGAGTGTCGCTCCCCCTACTTGCGCCCCTCCGGCTCAACTTCGATTTGACGAGTCGCGGGCCCGTGGCATCATTGAGTCTGTTCCACTCAACCCTGTATGAAGCTCAACCCGGTAAGAAGCGAGGAACACCATGGCACGTGCGGTCGGCATCGACCTCGGCACCACGAACTCCTGCGTCAGCGTTCTGGAAGGAGGCGAGCCCACCGTCATCGCCAACGCGGAGGGCTCCCGGACGACGCCGTCGATCGTGGCCTTCGCCCGTAACGGGGAGGTGCTGGTCGGCGAGGTCGCCAAGCGTCAGGCGGTGACCAACCCGGACCGGACCATCCGCTCGGTCAAGCGTGAGATCGGTACCAACTGGTCGATCGACATCGACGGCAAGCAGTACACCCCGCAGGAGATCTCCGCGCGGGTGCTGATGAAGCTCAAGCGCGACTCCGAGGCGTACCTGGGCGAGACGATCACCGATGCGGTGATCACCGTCCCGGCGTACTTCAACGACGCGCAGCGTCAGGCGACCAAGGAGGCCGGCGAGATCGCGGGCCTGAACGTCCTGCGGATCGTCAACGAGCCCACCGCCGCCGCCCTGGCGTACGGCCTGGACAAGGGCTCCAAGGAGCAGACGGTTCTCGTCTTCGACCTCGGTGGCGGCACCTTCGACGTCTCGCTGCTGGAGCTGGGTGACGGTGTCATCGAGGTCAAGTCGACCTCCGGCGACAACCACCTGGGCGGCGACGACTGGGACCAGCGGGTCATCGACCACCTGGTGAAGACCTTCCGCGGCGAGCACGGCATCGACCTGTCCCAGGACAAGATGGCCCTGCAGCGTCTGCGCGAGGCGGCCGAGAAGGCGAAGATCGAGCTCTCCGCCGCGTCCACCACCAGCATCAACCTGCCCTACATCACGGCCGGTGCGAACGGGCCGCTGCACCTGGACACCTCGCTCTCCCGGGCGGAGTTCCAGCGGATGACGCAGGACCTGCTGGACCGCTGCAAGGGCCCGTTCGAGTCCGCGATCAAGGACGCCGACGTCAAGCTCTCCGACATCGACCACGTCATTCTGGTCGGCGGCTCGACGCGTATGCCGGCCGTGACCGAGCTGGTGCAGAGCCTGATCGGCCGCGAGCCGAACAAGGGCGTCAACCCGGACGAGGTCGTCGCCGTCGGCGCCGCGCTGCAGGCCGGTGTGCTCAAGGGTGAGGTCAAGGACGTCCTGCTCCTCGACGTGACCCCGCTGTCCCTGGGCATCGAGACCAAGGGCGGCATCATGCACAAGCTGGTGGAGCGCAACACCACCATCCCGGCGCACCGCTCCGAGGTCTACACCACGGCGGACGACAACCAGCCCTCCGTGCTGATCCAGGTGTACCAGGGCGAGCGCGAGATGGCGGCGTACAACAAGAAGCTCGGCACCTTCGAGCTCTCCGGCATCGCGCCCGCCCCGCGCGGCGTGCCGCAGATCGAGGTCTCCTTCGACATCGACGCGAACGGCATCGTGCACGTGTCCGCCAAGGACCTGGGCACGGGCAAGGAGCAGAAGATGACGATCACCGGCGGCTCCGCGCTGCCGAAGGAAGACATCGAGCGCATGATGCGCGACGCTCAGGACCACGCGGACGACGACAAGAAGCGCCGCGACGACGCCGAGGCCCGCAACCTGGCCGAGCAGCTGCAGTGGCAGACCGAGAAGTTCCTGGCGGAGAGCGGCGACAAGCTCCCCGAGGAGAACAAGACCAAGATCAACGAGGCGCTCGGCGAGCTCCGCGGTGCGCTCGGCGGCACCGACATCGAGAAGATCAAGTCGGCGCACGAGCGGCTGTCGCAGGTCTCCCAGGAGGCCGGCTCGCTGCTCTACTCGCAGAGTGAGGCCCCGCAGGCCGGTCCCGGCGCGGCCGGTCCGGGCACCCCGGGTGGCGCGGCCGGCACGACCGGCACCGCCGGCGGCGACGACGTGGTCGACGCCGAGATCGTGGAGGACGACAAGAAGTGAGTGCCAAGGACGACGAGAACGACGGTCCGGTGACCGAGCGGGAAGTCATCCAGGGCGAGATCGACCCCACCGAGGAGACCCCCGCCGAGCAGCAGCCGGAGAAGCAGAAGCCGGTCGGCGCGCATCGCGCGCCCGAGGAGGAGGACGAGGCCCCGGTGGCCGAGAAGGTTACCCCGGAGACCGGCAAGCCCGGTCTCGGTGCCGAGGTCGAGGCGCTGCGGAGCGAGCTCGACGAGCGCACGCACGACCTGCAGCGCGTCACGGCGGAGTACTCGAACTACCGCAAGCGGGTCGACCGTGACAAGGGCGTGGCGGCCGAGCAGACCACCGGTGCGGTGCTCACCGCACTGCTGCCGGTGCTGGACGACATCGACCGGGCCCGCGAGCACGGCGACCTGGTCGGGCCGTTCGCCTCGGTGGCGGAGCAGCTCACCGCGGTGACCGGCAAGCTCGGCCTGGTCGCGTTCGGCGAGAAGGGTGACCCGTTCGACCCGAATCGTCACGAGGCGGTCGCACACCAGACGTCCGCCGACGTCACGGAGCCGACCTGTGTCGAGGTGATGCGCCGCGGCTACACCCTGGGCGAGCGGCTGCTCCGCCCGGCAATGGTCGCCGTCGCCGATCCGGAGTGAGCCTCCGGCTCTGCCCCGTCCGCCGGTTCGTCGGTGGGCGGGGCTTCACCCGCACGTCGAGGAGGTGGACCCGATGAGTTCGAAGGACTGGCTCGAGAAGGACTTCTATGCCGTTCTCGGCGTGAACAAGTCCGCCTCAACCGACGAGATCAAGAAGGCGTACCGGAAGCTCGCCCGCGACCTGCACCCGGACCGGAATCCGGACAACAAGGAAGCGGAAGAGAAGTTCAAAGCCGCTTCCGAGGCGTACGACGTCCTCTCCGACGACAAGAAGCGCAAAGAGTACGACGAGATGCGCTCGCTCTTCGGGTCGGGCGCGTTTCGCCGTGGTGCGCGTCCCGGCGGTCCCGGTGGCGGCCAGTTCGACCCGTCCGACCTGTTCGGCGGGTTCAGCGGCGCGGCCGGTGGCGGGGCCGGCGGCGGTCCCGCGGCGGACCGCCGGTTCGGTGGCACCGGGTTCTCCGACATCTTCAGCTCGATCTTCTCCGGTGGCGCGGGCGGTCCGGCCGGTCCGGCCGGCCGGCGTGGCCCGCAGCGCGGCCGGGACGTCGAGACCGAGGTGACGCTGGACTTCGCGCAGGCCGTGCGGGGTACGACGCTGCCGTTGACGCTGCGTACGCCCGGCGCCTGCGACACCTGCCGGGGCAGTGGTGCGAAGCCGGGCACCACGCCGCGATCCTGCACCAAGTGTCAGGGCACCGGGCTGATCTCCAGCAACCAGGGTTCGTTCAGCTTCTCCGAGCCGTGCCGGGACTGCCAGGGCTCCGGCAGCATCGTGGAGGAGAAGTGCCCGGAGTGCCGTGGCACCGGCGGGGTCACCAAGACCCGGACCATCAACGTCCGCTTCCCCGCCGGTGTGGCCGACGGGCAGCGGATCCGGCTCAGTGGCCGGGGCGAACCGGGTGACCGCAATGGTCCGGCCGGGGACCTGTACGTGCAGGTCAAGGTACGTCCCGACGAGCTCTTCGGGCGCAGCGGCGACGACCTGACGCTGACCGTGCCGATCAGCGTCGCGGAGGCCGTCCTCGGTGCCGACCTGCGGGTGCCGACCCTGGACGCGCCGGTCACGCTGCGGGTGCCGCCGGGCACACCGAGCGGCCGCAAGCTGCGGGCCCGGGGCAAGGGCGTGGTCCGCAAGGAGGGGCAGTCCGGCGATCTGATCGTCACCGTCGAGGTTCAGATCCCGTCCGGCGTCACCGGGGAGGCCCGGGACGCGCTGGAGAAGTTCGCCAAGCTCACCCCGCCCCCGGGGCGAGACCGGCTCGAAGAGCGTCTCCGCAAGGGCGCCTAGGGCCAGTACGGGAGGTGGCACATGTATGAAGAGATCAGCATCTCCGCCGAACAATCCTCCGACGCCAAGGTCCTGATCATCTCGGTGGCCGCGAGGCTCGCCGGGATGCATCCGCAGACCCTCCGGCAGTACGACCGGCTCGGCCTGGTGCAACCCGGCCGGACCGGTGGCGGCGGCCGGCGGTACAGCGAGCGGGACGTCGCGCTGCTCCGCGAGGTGCAGCGGCTGAGCCAGGAGGACGGCGTCAACCTGGCCGGCATCAAGCGCATCATCGGCCTGGAGCAGCTGGTCGGGGACCTGCAGCACCGGGTCGCCGAGCTGGAGCAGCAGCTGGCGGACGCGTACACGCGTGTCGCCCAGTTGGAGACGATGAACCCGTACGCGGGACGCGAGATGGTGCATCGCGAGACGCAATCCACCGCCCTGGTGGTCTGGCGCCCCCGCCGATCCCCGGACAAGTGAACGGCGGCCCCTGAGGACAGGGGCCGCCGTCACCTCAAACGTCTGCTGACCGGCTGATCACCTTCGGTTGAAGAGGCCCAGCCGGCGCGGGTGGCGGACCAGCCCGCCCTCCATCCACTCGTGGTGGTCGAACAACTCGGGCCGGGTCATCAGGACCCGGCAGTTGTGCGCCCACATCTGCATCGGCTCGTCGCCGATCTCCTCGGCCCGCTCCACGAACTTCTTGAGCCGCCGCTTGCGCTGGTTGCTCGCGTTCTGCCGCAGGCCGTCCGCCGCATAGATGTACATGCAGTGCTGTGCGAACCGGCGGGCCGGGCACTGCCGGTCCATGGCCAGTTCGAACAGGGTCGGTCCCAGCACGTCTCCGGAGATCAGCAGATCCCAGTCACGTGGCATGGTGTGCAGGGGAACCGACTCCGGGTGGTACGCCCATGCCCGCATCTCGTCCGGCCGGGGGTCGACCGGCTTGTCGAATCCGAGGAATGCCGCTTCTCGCACGCTCAACGCCGCCGCCTTATTCACCCGTTCGAGTGCGACCGGGGTCACTCCCGCGGTCGCATGTGTCGAACGTCCCAATACACAGAGTCGTCGCCGCGCAACGGTAGCGCGATCATCGGGTTAACGGAAGTGTCAAGTGCTCACATTCAGATACTGGATAGTAACTTTGGGCAGGGTGTGAACGGCCCCGATCGTCAATCGGCGCTGGGCAGCGGGCGTGTGCTCGCCCGCTGGGCCGCCATCCGGCGCCTGACCAGGGATTTGAACCAGGCGTAATCCGGCATCCGGGCGAGCATCGGACCGGTGATCACCGTGATCAATACGTACGCCGTGGCGAGCGGTGCCAGCCGGGGATCGACGCCGGAGGCCACCGCGAGGCCGGCGATCACGACGGAGAACTCGCCACGCGGTGTCAGCGCCAATCCGGAGCGCAACCGGCCGGGCAGCGCGATCCCGGCGCGCTTGGCCGCGAGATAGCCGGTCGCCACCTTGGTCAGCATGGTCAGCACGGCCAGCCCTAGCGCGGGCAGGATCACCGGTGGCATGGCGGACGGGTTGGTGGAGAGCCCGAAGAAGACGAAGAAGACCGCGGCGAAGAGGTCACGCAGCGGGGAGAGCATCTCGGTGGCGTGGTGCGCGACCGGGCCGGAGAGCGCGATGCCGACCAGGAACGCGCCGACCGCCTCGGAGACCTTGAGCTCTGCGGCCACCCCGGACACGAAGAGGGTCAGCCCGAAGACGCTGAGCAGCAGGGCCTCCGGGTCCTTCACCGAGATGAACCGGCTGATCTCGCCGCCGTACCGGATCGCCACGACCAGCACCGCGACCACGGTGACCACCGCGACGGCGAGCGTGCTGAGTCCGCTGACCAGCCCGAGCCCGGCCAGCACCGCGGTGGCGATCGGCAGGTAGAAGGCCATCGCCAGGTCCTCGATCACCAGCACCGAGAGGATCACCGGGGTCTCCCGGTTGCCCACCCGGCCCAGATCGCCGAGGACCTTGGCGATCACCCCGGACGAGGAGACCCAGGTGATCCCGGCCAGCACCAGCGCGGCCTTGAAGCCCCAGCCGAGCAGCAGCGCGAAGATCGCGCCGGGCACCGCGTTCAGCAGCATGTCGATCAGCCCGGCCGGTGCCGCCGAGCGCAGGTTGCCGACCAGCTCGTCGGCGGAGTACTCCAGGCCCAGCATGACCAGGAGCAGGATCACCCCGATCTGGGCGCCGATCCCGATGAACTCCTCGCTCGCCGAGAGCGGGATCAGTCCTCCCTGACCGAAGGCCAGGCCGGCGAGGAGGTAGAGCGGGATCGGGGAGAGCCCGAAACGGCGGCCCGCCCGTCCCAGCATGCCCAGCCCGAAGAGCAGCGCGCCGATCTCGATGAGGAGGACCGTCGTGTGCTGCACGGGCCGGCTAACCGTCGGTGTCCCCGGCCAGGATGGCGGTGACGCCGTCCAGGCCGTCGCGTGTGCCGACCGCGACCACCACGTCGTTCGCCTCGAAGACGAACGACGGGCCGGGTGACGGGATCACCTCCCGGTCGCGGAGTACCGCCACGATCGAGGCGCTGGTCCTGGTCCGTGCCCGGGTGTCGCCCAGCTTGCGGCCCACGAACGGGGAGCCGGCGGGCAGTGCGATCTGCTCGGTGAGGAGACCGGCGGCCTGCTGGCGGAGCCCGGCGAGCTGGCCCAGCATCAGCGACGCGCCCAGGACGTCGGCGAGCGCCTCCGCCTCGTCGTCGGTGAGCGGGATCGAGGCCAGACAGGAGTCCGGGTCGTCGACGTCGTAGAGCACCAGGTCCCGGCGGCCGTTGCGGTGCGAGACCACTCCGACCGTACGACCCGAGGAGGTGATGAGGTCGTGCCGGACACCTATACCCGGCAGCGGAGTCTGTTCCACCCGTACACGCACGATCTCAACGTTAGCCCGCAGTCGACCTCTTTTGGGGCAACGGCTCGGCCTGGACACCGGTCGTGAGCTGCGGGCGGAAGACCGTGAGCAGGGTCAGGCCGACGACGGCGAGGACCAGGTTCATCACGTACGCGAGGCGGTAGTCGTACTGCTGGGCGAAGCCGAAGAGCGGTGCGGCCAGGATCTGCCCGATCGGGAACGTGTTGGTGAAGAGCGTGGTGGCACGTCCCGGCTGGTCCGGCATCATGTCCTGGACGTACGAGATCCCGAGCCCGGAGTTGGCCGCGATGAAGATCGCGTTGAGCACCTGGGCCGCGGCCAGCATCCACGTCGTGCCGGAGACCGCGGCCAGCGCCTGGTAGACCGCGCCGCACGCGACCCCGGCCAGGATCAGCCGCCGGATCGGCACCCGGGTGGAGAGCAGGCCGAAGCCGAGCATCAGCGGGATCTCCAGCGCCGCGCAGAGGCCGAGCACCAGGCCCGCGTCGCCGACCGTGCCGCCCAGGTCGGTGCTGACGTAGAGGGACATCGCCTGGACGCCGAGCACCATCGTGGTCTGCAGGCAGCAGAAGCCGACGATGATCGGGAAGAGCGCCCGCGGGATCGGGGCCGCGTCGGCCGCCGCCCGGGTCACCGGTGTGGGCGCCGGGACTGCCGGGAGGCGGGTCGCCAGCAGGGCGGCGAGCGCATACATCACCGCGGCGGTGCCGTAGACGTAGCGGAAGTCGCCGACGTCGAGCAGCATCGCGGCCAGCGGCGGGCCGCCGACCCAGGCGATCGAGAACACGGTGCGCAGCGTGCTGGTGCCCATCGCGGCACGACCGGCGTCCTCGTTGGTCAGCACCTGGCGGGCGTACGCGAAACTCTGCGGATAGAGCGACCCGGCGAAGGCCGTGAGCGTCATGGTGAGAACGAGCAGAACCCAGTAGTTGCGGATCACCGAGGTGAGCCCGCAGCCGGCGGCGCCGGCGACCGTGGCCGCGATGAGCAGGGTGCGGCGGATCGGGAGGCGGTCGGAGAGACGGCCGATGGCGAGCGAGGTGAGCACGCCGGAGAGCGACGCGATGATCAGGAACGCGGAGACCTGGACCGGGCTCGCGTGCACCGCGGTGCTGAGGAACATGCCGAGGAAGGGGCCGACCACCGCGGTCGCGACCCCGGAGGCGAGAACGACGAAGCCGAGCGGGAGCAACCGTCGCGACAGGTGGCGCGTCACAGGACTCACGTTACGGCTGTTCGCGGGGGAGAGCGCTTCCCGCGTGGCCACCGTCACGCACCTCTTTGGCGGGCGAGTTAAAGTTGAGTGGAATACGCTCAAGTCTGTTGGGTTAGCTCGGGTGGGAATCCGATCCAGGGGAGCTCATGAACGCCGAACGTTTGACCACCAAGAGTCGCGACGTGATCACCGGTGCGGTCGCCGACGCCGCCCGCCGCGGACACGCCACCGTCGAACCGTGGCACATGCTGTTGTCACTGCTGGACACGGGTGATTCCGTGGCGCCCGCCCTGCTGCGCGCGGTCGGCGCCAATCCCGCGGACATCCGCCGGGCCGCGGCCCGGGCCGTCGAGCAACTGCCCTCCGCGCGCGGCGCCAGCACCGCCGAGCCGAGCCTGACCCGTGAATTCGTCAACGCGATCGGTGAGGCCGAGCTGATCGCCCAGCCGCTCGGCGACGAGTACGTCTCCACCGAGCACCTGCTGGCCGGCCTGGCCCGGGTCGGCGGCGCGGTGAGTCAGGCGCTCAAGGACGCCGGCGCGACCGAGGAGGCGCTGGTCGCCGCGTTCCCGCAGGTCCGGGGCGGTGAGCGCCGGGTCACCAACGCGAACCCGGAGCAGACCTACAAGTCGCTGGAGAAGTACAGCGTCGACCTCACCGCGCTGGCCCGGGACGGCAAGATCGACCCGGTGATCGGGCGGGACGCCGAGATTCGCCGCGTGGTGCAGGTGCTCTCCCGGCGTACCAAGAACAACCCGGTGCTGATCGGTGAGCCCGGCGTCGGCAAGACCGCGATCGTCGAGGGCCTGGCCCAGCGGATCGTGGCCGGCGACGTGCCCGAGACGCTGCGGGACAAGAAGCTGGTCTCGCTCGACCTCGGTGCGATGGTGGCCGGCGCGCAGTACCGCGGTCAGTTCGAGGAGCGGCTCAAGAGCGTGCTGGAGGAGATCCGCGGCTCCAACGGCCAGGTGGTGACGTTCCTCGACGAGCTGCACACGGTGGTCGGTGCCGGCAAGGGCGAGGGCTCGATGGACGCCGGCAACATGCTCAAGCCGATGCTGGCCCGCGGTGAGCTGCGGATGGTCGGCGCCACCACGCTGGACGAGTACCGCGAGCACATCGAGAAGGACCCGGCCCTGGAGCGCCGGTTCCAGCCGGTCGTGGTCGGTGAGCCGACCGTCGAGGACACCATCGGCATCCTCCGCGGGCTCAAGGGGCGGTACGAAGCGCATCACCGGGTGCAGATCACCGACGGCGCGCTGGTCGCCGCGGCCTCGCTCTCCGACCGCTACATCAGCGACCGCTTCCTGCCGGACAAGGCGATCGACCTGATCGACGAGGCCGCGTCCCGGCTGCGCATGGAGATCGACTCCCGCCCGGTCGAGCTGGACCAGCTGCAGCGGCAGGTGGACCGGATGCGGGTGGAGAAGCTGGCCCTGGAGAAGGAGACCGACCCGGCCTCCCGCGACCGCCTGGCCCGCCTCGACCGCGACCTCGCCGACCGCGAGGAGCAGCTCACCGCGCTGAACGCGCGCTGGGAGCGGGAGCGCGGCGGTCTGAACCGGGTCGGCGAGCTGAAGAAGCGGCTCGACGAGGTGAAGGCCGACCTGGAGCGGGCGCAGCGGGACGCGGAATGGGAGAAGGCCTCCCGCCTGCAGTATCAGGAGATCCCGGCGCTGGAGCGGGAGCTGGCCGGCGCTGCCGAGGAGCCCGAGGACGAGAAGGCCGAGCCTCCGATGGTCAAGGAGGAGGTCGGCGCCGACGACATCGCCGAGGTCGTCTCCTCGTGGACCGGCATCCCGGCCGGCCGGATGATGGAGGGCGAGACCGCCAAGCTGCTCCGGATGGAGGAGACGCTCCAGGCCAAGGTGATCGGCCAGAGCGAGGCGGTGGCCGCGGTCTCCGGTGCGGTCCGCCGGGCCCGGGCCGGTATCGCCGACCCGGACCGCCCCACCGGCAGCTTCCTCTTCCTCGGCCCGACCGGCGTCGGCAAGACCGAGCTGGCCAAGGCCCTCGCGGGGTTCCTCTTCGACGACGAGCGGGCGATGATCCGCATCGACATGAGCGAGTACGGCGAGAAGCACTCGGTGGCCCGCCTGGTCGGCGCCCCGCCCGGCTACGTCGGGTACGAGGAGGGCGGCCAGCTCACCGAGGCGGTGCGTCGCCGGCCGTACAGCGTGGTGCTGCTGGACGAGGTGGAGAAGGCGCACCCGGACGTCTTCGACCTGCTGCTCCAGGTGCTCGACGACGGGCGGCTCACCGACGGCCAGGGCCGTACGGTCGACTTCCGCAACGCCATCCTGGTGCTCACCTCGAACCTCGGCTCCACCTCGGGCGACTTCACGATGACCGAGGAGGAGCGCCACGACGAGGTGCTCGCCGCGGTCCGCGCGCACTTCAAGCCGGAGTTCCTGAACCGGTTGGACGACATCGTGGTCTTCCACGCGCTGACGAAGGAGGACCTCACCGCGATCGTCGACATCCAGCTGGCCCGGCTGCGCGACCGGCTCGCCGAGCGCCGCCTGCTCCTGCGGGTGACCCGCCCGGCGATCGACTGGCTCGGCGAGCACGGGTACGACCCGATCTACGGTGCCCGGCCGCTGCGCCGGCTGGTCCAGGCCACCATCGGCGACCTGCTCGCCAAGGCGTTGCTCGCCGGTGAGGTGCAGGACGGCGACACCGTGGTGGTCGACCTCGCCGCGGCGAAGGACGGGCTGACGGTCCAGCGCGGCTGACCGGGTCGGGAACGGCGAAAGGCCCCGGGAGAGATCCCGGGGCCTTTTCGAATGCTCAGACGCCGGTTTCCCGATGTCGGTATGCGTGGGTCATCAGAACGTCCGTGATGGCGTGCTCGCCGTCCGCGGACCAGATCCTGATCCCGTCCCGATGGAGTTGATAGCGGACGTCTTTGAACCGCGTCCGGCTGTCGTCATGGTGAACGACGGTCAGGGTGTCGGCGTGGGGCATGGGACTCACCGGTCCTTGTCAGGTCTGGGGCGGCCGCGGTGTGGTCACGCGGCCGGCGCAATCGGAAGGTCGCCCGGCTGCGGTCTGCCTCGGCCCCGGCGATCAGTGAGCGGGGCGGGCGACTCGTGCGGGCAGGGGGCGTCGCTGGAGGTCTCTGCTGCCAGAGGGACGCCACGCCATGGAATTCTAAGTGCCGGCCTCCGGGTGTGTCGCCCCTCGAACGAGCGAGTCGCCCCATGCTGCCACGGGACTGCGGAGCGTGGTGGCCGGTCGAGCGGGATGGTGCGCAGCCGATAGCGTTAGACGATCTCAAGGAGGGCGAAGTGACCGTTCCCACATATCCGGCCGCGTACCCGGTGCAGCCCCCGCCACCGGGCCGGCCGACCGTCGTGACGATCTCGACGTACCTGCTCTTCGGCGTCGCCGTCATCCAGATCGTCAGCGCGATCATCACGTTCATCTCGATCAGCCGGGCGGCCGACGTCTATACGGACTCCTACCAGGAGACCAGCCGCGGCGAGATCCTCGGCTACGGTGTCGGCGTCCTGGTCTTCTACGGCATCGTGGCGGCCGGGCTGGTCGCGGTGGGCTTCTTCAACCTCCGCGGCAAGCAGGCCTCCAGGGTCCTCACCTGGATCCTCTCCGGGCTGATGGTCTGCTGCGGCTCGGTCATCCAGTACGCGGCGCTGGCCGTGGTCACCGCGCTGGCCGCGATCGCGGAGAGCAGCGTGACCGGCACGGTGCCGACCGAGGAGGAGCTGAACGCGCAGCTCTCCGGGGTGATGCCGACCTGGTACCAGGAGCTCGGGCTGGGGCTCGGGTCGGTGACGTTCCTGGCGCTGATCGCGGTGATCGTGCTGCTTGCGGTGCCGCAGTCGAACGCGTTCTTCCGTGGTCAGGCCGCGGGCGGCTGGGGGCCGTACGGTCCGGGCTACCCCACATATCCGCATTATCCGGCGTACGGCCAGCAGGGTTATGGCCAACCGGGCTACGGCCAGCCGGGGTATCCGCCGGGTCAGCCCGGCCAGCCGGGCGCTCCGGCTTACGGCCAGCCGGGGACTCCGGCTTACGGGCAGTCGGGCGTTCCGGATTACGGACAGCCGGGCACGCCCGCTTACGGGTCACCGGGGCAGCCGGGTGCGCCCGGTTATGGGCAGCCGGCCACCCCCGGCTACGGCGAGCCGGGTCAGCCGGCGCCGGGGCTGCCGCCGTACCCGGGTCAGGCGTACCCCCAGCAACCGGAGAGCCCCACCCCGCCGCCGGCCTGGTCCCCGCCGCCGGCCCCGGAGAACCCGCCCGCCCCGCCGGCCGACCCCTGGCAGGCGCCCCCGCCGCCGTCCTCTCCCGAGGGGGGCGACCAGCCGAAGTCCTGATCCACCCGGTCGGACCATCCCCGGGTGTCGGCGCGCGATAGGTTCTCCCCAGCCGAACTCCGCGGGAGCCATCGATGTCGTACGCCGTCGCCCAGCCGTCGCCGCCCGTCGCCACCCGGCCCCCGGCCGTGAGCGCCACCTCCGGGCTCCTCTGGGGCATGGGCGCGGCGGGCCTCTGTTACGCCATCGCCGCCGTCGCGGTCGCACCCGGCACGGTCAGCCGGTTCCGCGCCGCGGCGATCGGCGACACCGCGGAGAACTTCGTCTCCGTGGTCTGGCTGGACGCCGCCCTCGCCGCGGTGGTCGCGATCCTGGCCTTCGCTCTGCTGGTGGTGCTCGGCGTGGGCGTCCGGCGGGGCAGTGGCGTGGCCCGGATCGCCACGCTGGTGGTCTGTGCGTTCGGCACGTTCGCCGGCCTGGGGTCGCTCGGCGTGATCGCCCTCCAGCGCTCGGGTGATCCGTCGCCCGGCTCGGTCGGCGAGGTCCTGGGTGCCTCCTACCCCGAGGGCTGGATCGGTGTGACGGTTATCGCATCGGTGGCCCAGGTGGCCGGCTATCTGCTCGCCGGGGCCCTTCTGCTGGCCGCACCGCGAGTCTTCTTCGGGATATCCCCCGCAGTGCCCGGCGCGCCGTATCACCCGTCCGGGTCGAGCTTGGGGGTCTCTCTCCCCTTCTCTGCGGGGTACGCCCCGCCCGCCCAGCCCGGCGCGTCGCCGTACGCGCACCCGGGTTTTCCGCCGTCGCGTGTACCGCCGTCGGGGGACATGTCGGGCTATCAGCCGCCCGCCCCTTTCCTGCCGTCTGCCGGATACCCGTCCATCGGTGGGGTTAGTCAGCCTCCGGTTCCGGGTACTTCGACGCCCACCACTGCCCCGCAGGGCTCCGAATCATCCACCGTCGATCGCCCCACCCACGGGTCCGACGACGACTATTGGCGCCGCCCCTCCGAGTGACCATCTCGGTGCCCGCCTAGATCCGGTTCCGTATCGACGACGGTGGGTCACTCGAATGGGTACAGACGGTTTCCTCGGGCGTCACTCGATCGGCTGTCCGGATAGCACTAGATCGGCCAGACGGTGCGTGTTTTCCGCTGGACGGACAAAGGTGATTTTGGGGGTTCACAGCACCTTCACAGCGCAGCTACCAGGTCATCTTGAGGGCCGCGCGGGTACGGTGCAGACGTAAGCCGCTTTGAGCTGCGTCTATGGTCGTGCGAAAGGTTCAGATCAGTTGGTCGATCAGTAAACCTTGTTTACAGAGGCTGGCGGGGTCGTGGGTCAATAGTTCCGTTCCGCCCCGGCGGGGCGAAAGATTCCGGTTTCCTTCCAGCCAGTACGCTCGATGTCATGAAGAGCACGGCACGACCTGGGTAAATTCATCACTGAATTGCCCGTCGCACAGCGTGGCGTCGTGCTTTCATCGGGTCGTGAGGCGCGTAGCGATCCGGTGATCACGCAGCGCGGCGTGATGGACTTGACGCGTTCCGTGTCGGGTCATCGATGGGATCGGTATTCCGATTCAATCGATGAATTGACAATGTGGGTTGGCTCACTCCGGAGACGGGGACCGAGAGCCCGACACGGATGGGTAGCGACCAGATGGCGGCTGAGGCGTTGCAGGAGGCAGAGACCGAAGTCGGTGTCGCGGTGAAGGTGGACCGGAGGGGTGTGGTGGCGCGAGGTGCCGGCACTGCCCGGTGGTCGACCGACACGGCGATCGATGTCGGCCTTACGGCCTGAAAGTTAGCCGGTTCGTTCCTGCGAACATGCAGGAGAATCGATGCAGTTGGGTGGAAGGATGGAGATCGTGGGAACTGCGTTGGCGGAAATGACGATGCCTCAGATCTCGCCGCTTGCCGGCGAGCCTATTGAACGCGCCGACGCCGAGCGCCTGGCGGGAGTGCTGAAGGCGCTCGCCGACCCGGCCCGGCTGCGGCTGCTGAGCCTTATCCAGTCCGCGACGGATGGTGAGGCCTGTGTCTGTGACCTGACGGCCCCGCTCGGGCTCTCGCAGCCGACGGTGAGTCACCACCTGCGGATTCTGACCGAGGCGGGTCTGCTGGAGCGGGAGAAGCGCGGCGTGTGGGCGTACTACCGCCTCGTGCCGACCGCTATCGCGACGATTGCGGACCTGCTGACGCCGCCCCGCAAGCGGGCGACCAAGAAGGCGCGCTGACCGTTGGGAACTGCCTGGCGTCACCGGACCATGGGGGCGTGACGCCAGGCCGAGGACCTCTTCAACAAGCCACCCCTGGCCTATTCGAGGAGGAACGGTGAACTACGTCCCCGGTGACCTGCGTGATCAGCTCGCACACGTGGGTTACGACGTGGTCCAGGCCGGTCTCGTCTGCGGATCGGGCGGAAACCTCTCCGCTCGCATCCCCGACGAGGACGCGATCTGGGTCACCGCGAGCGGGTCCTGGCTCGACCGGCTCAGCCGGAACACCTTCGTGCCGGTCCGTGTCTCGGACGGTGCGCCGGCGACGGTGGGCACGATGCCACCGCCGCGGATCGCACCGACCAGCGAGCTCGCGTTGCACCTCGCGCTCTACCGGGCGCGGCCGGACGTCAACGCGGTGGTCCACCTGCACCCCCAGACAGCGCTGCTGCTGGACGCGCTCGGCGAGCACGTCCGGATCGTCACCTCCGACCACGCCTACTACCTCCGGCGTGTGTCCACGGTGCCGTTCCGGTTGCCGGGCAGCACCGAGCTGGCCGCGCTCACCGCGGCGATGGCCGCGGACGGCACCGACTGTCTGGTGCTCAGCCACCACGGTTGCGTGGTGATGGGCGACTCCGTTGAGCTGGCTCACCAACGGGCCCGCAATCTGGAGGAGGCGGCGTCGCTCACCTACCGAGCGCTCACCGCCGGCCGGCTGGAGAACCTCCGGGACTGCCCGGACGAGTTCCTGGACCGGCTCTCCGGTTCCGCGGCCGTCGCCGTCTGAAGAACACCCCTCACGTTCCAGCCGGTCGCGCCCAGCGAGCCGGCTGGACTCGTTCGGGGGACTTTTGCCAACCACCCGGAAGCCTGGAAAAACGGCGGCCGGCCCTGGAGATCCAGGGCCGGCCGGGGTTGTTCGTGGCGCGATCTGTGCCTTCGAGACGGGGTGGTTCAGGCGCGGTGCGACCGCGGCCGGCGGGGCTCGTCGTCCTCGTCGTCGTGGATCGCCTCGGCGAGACCGGCGACGCTGGCCGCCGCGACCACGCCGACCGCCGCGGAGGCCTGCGGCCCGTGCGCGGTGCCGTTCTTCTTCGCCTTCCGTTCGCGGATCATCTCGATGAAGATCGGCAGCGCCGAGATCAGCACGATGATCACCACGACCGGCAGGATGTAGTGGTCGATCTTGTCGCCGATGGTGTCGTAGATCTTCTGCGCCAGCAGGTAACCGACCAGCAGCACGCCGTCGGTCCAGAG
Organism: Actinoplanes sp. NPDC051851; assembly: GCF_040681165.1. NCBI lineage: Bacteria > Bacillati > Actinomycetota > Actinomycetes > Micromonosporales > Micromonosporaceae > Actinoplanes > Actinoplanes sp. NPDC051851. Next base: position 484,426 of record NZ_JBFAYF010000001.1, read on the forward strand.
GACGGCGCCGACCACGTTCCAGAGCAGGAACTGGCGGGCGGACATGCCCAGGGTGCCGGCGACCGGGTTCAGGAACGTCCGGACGATCGGGATGAAGCGCGCCAGCACCACGGCCTTCGCCGGGCCGAACTTCTGGAAGTAGTACTCGGCCTTCTCCACGTGCTCCCTTTTGAAGAGCTTGGAGTCGGGGCGCTCGAACATCCGGGTGCCGTACTTGGCGCCGAGCCAGTGGCCGAACTGGGCGCCGGCGATCGCGCAGAGCGGCGCGCCGATCAGCAGCCCGGCCAGCGAGATCCTGGTGCCGTCGCCGAAGAGGGCGTCGGCCACCGGGGAGGCCGCGATGCCCGCGAGGAAGAGCAGCGAGTCGCCGGGGAATAAGAAGCCGACCAGCAGGCCGGTCTCCGCGAAGAGGATGGCCCAGACTCCGTAGAGGCCGAAGGTGTGGAGCAGGTCCTTCGGATCCATCGGATTCAGGGCGAGCTGCTCGGTGAGCGCACGGATGTCCACGACAAGCCAGGGTACCGGCCCGCGAGCAGCGGCCTCCTGTACGACTGCTGTAGATGCGTTGTGCGTCCGGACAGGAGATCCGCGGGGTTCGGCAACCGAGGTCACCGAACCCCGCGGCGTTTCAGAGGCGCGGGTCGACCGGTTCCGACTCCGCCGCCAGGATGGCGAAGACGAGCTCGTGCACCCGCCAGGCCGGCGCGCCCTCGGCCAGCCGGTCCAGCGCGGCCAGGCCCAGCCCGTGCTCGCGCAGCGCCAGGCTCCGCTTGCGGCCCAGGTTGCGCTGCCGCAGCCGGTCCAGCTGCTCCGGACGGGTGTACTCCGGTCCGTAGATGATCCGCAGGTACTCCCGGCCACGGCACTTCACGCCCGGCTGCACGAGCCGTCCGCGAGCGTCGGTCACGCCGAGGCCGGCGTGCGGCTTCACCACCATGCCCTCGCCGCCCGCGCTGGTCAGATCCAGCCACCATGCGGTGGCCTCGGCCTCCGAGACCGGGTCGCTCAGGTCGACGATCTTGCGCCGGGTGGTCGTGAACAGCTCCGGGTCGGCGGCGGCCAGGCGGTCCGCGATCGCCAGGTGCCAGTCATGGTCCTTCCTCATGTACGACACGTCGGCCCCGGCCAGCAGCGCAAAAGGTGCCAGAGTGACTCCGGCGAGACCCTCCGTGGGGCGCACGTAGGAGAGGTAGGCCGACGTGTACCCGGCGATCTCCGCGGACCGCAGCTCGACCCGTTCCCGGAGTCCGGCCACGTCCAGCCCGCGCGCCGCCACCCGGGCGAGCACGTCCCGGGCCACCGGCAGCGCGGCCCGCCCGGCGGCGCCCACACTCGCGTAGTGGTCGCGGATCAGGCCGCCCGCCTTGGCCGACCAGGGCAGCAGCTCGGCGTCGAAGAGCAGCCACCCGGTGCCCAGCTCGGCGAAGAGCGGCCGGGCGGCCTCGCGGACCCGGTCGAGCAGCGGTCCGGCGAGCTCCGGGCCGAAGAACGGCCGGCCGGTCCGGGTCCAGAGCGCGTCGCCCTCGCCGGACGCCGAGACCCGCACCACGGCCCGGGAGCCCATGTGCTTCTCCTCGCAGACCACCCGGTCCACCCCGGCGGCCCGCAGGTCGGCGAAGGCGGAGGAGGGGTGCTCCAGGAAGCCCTCCACGGTCGAGCTGGTGCACGGCGCCATGGTCGGCGGCAGCCAGATCAGCGTGTCGGGGTCCAGCGCGAAGCGGCCCATCACCTCGAGCGCCGCGGCGGCGTTCTCGGCGGGGACGGTGACCTGGCCGTACCCGAAATCAAGGTGTCTGCGCCCGGTCACGTCGCGGATGTCCAGGCCCTGATCGGGCCGGGACTCGGCGGTGATCAGGGGCCGGACCGGCGCGTAGTACTCCTTCGCGGCCGGGGTGGCGACCAGCTCGCGCTCCGGCCAGCGGAGCGAGGTGAGCGCGCCGCCGAAGACGCAGCCGGTGTCCAGGCAGATGGTGTTGTTCAGCCACTCCGCCTTCGGGGTGGGCACATGGCCGTAGACGACCGCGGCGGAACCCCGGTAGTCCTGCGCCCACGGGTAGCGGACCGGCAGGCCGTACTCGTCGGTCTCCCCGGTCGTCTCGCCGTAGAGCGCGAAGCTGCGCACCCGCCCGGACGCGCGCCCCTGGTACGCCTCCTTCAGCCCGGCGTGCGCGACCACCAGCCTGCCGTCGTCCAGCACGTAGTGGCTGACCAGGCCCTCGATGAACGTCCGGACCTCGCGGACGAACTCCTCGGGCTCGGCCGCCAGCTGCTCCAGGGTCTCCGGCAGGCCGTGGGTGAGCTGGACGTTGCGCCCGTTCAGCTTCCGCGCCAGCTTCTGCTCGTGGTTACCCGGTACGCAGATCGCGTGCCCGGCCGCGACCATGCCCATCACCAGGCGCAGCACGCCCGGCGAGTCCGGACCACGGTCGACCAGGTCGCCGACGAAGACGGCGGTGCGCCCCTCCGGGTGCAGCGCGTCCACCGGACGGCCCGCCTCGTCGCGGACCAGGGTCCAGCCCAGCTTCTCCAGCAGCGTCTCCAGCTCGGCACGGCAGCCGTGCACGTCGCCGACGATGTCGAACGGGCCGTGCTCGTCCCGCCGATCGTTGAAGAGCTTCTCGTAGCGGATCTCCGCGGCCTCGATCTCCTCGACGCCGCGCAGCACGTGCACCTTGCGGAAGCCCTCGCGAGCCAGCTGGCCCAGCGTGCGGCGCAGATCCCGGTGCATCCGGGTGATCACCTGACGGCCGAAGGTCCGGTCCGGGCGCGCCTGCGTACGCTCCCAGGCCAGCGTCTCGGGCACGTCGAGCACCACGGCGACCGGCAGCACGTCGTGCTCCCGGGCCACCGTGATCAGCCCGGCCCGGGCGTGCGACTGCAGGTTGGTGGCGTCGATCACGGTGAGGCGGCCGGCGGCGAGGCGCTTGCCGGCCACGTAGTGCAGCACCTCGAAGGCGTCGCCCGACGCGGACTGGTCGTTCTCGTCGTCGGCGACCAGGCCCCGGAAGAAGTCCGAGGAGAGCACCTGGGTGGGCTTCCAGTGCTTCCGGGCGAAGGTGGACTTGCCGGATCCGGAGATGCCGACCAGCGCGACCAGGCTGAGCTCAGGGATGTCGATCACTTTTCAGATCTTTCGGAAGAGGGCGAGCTGGGTCGGGGAGCCGGTCGTCTCGTCGGGTTCGCCGACGCCGCGGACGGTGACCGTGTAGTCGTAGCGCTCGGCCACGGCGGCCGCCCACGCGGTGAACTCGGCGCGGGTCCACTCGAAGCGGTGGTCCGAGTGACGCATCCCGGTCAGGCCCTCGTAGTGCACGTTGTACTCGACGTTCGGCGTGGTCACCACGACCGCGGAGGGCTGGGCGTACCCGAAGACGCTCGCCTCCAGGGCCGGCAGCCGCGGCAGGTCGACGTGCTCGATCACCTCCATCAGCACCGCCGCGTCGAAGCCGCGCAGCCGGTCGTCGCGGTACGTCAGCGCGGTCTGGATCAGCCGGATCCGGTCTCGCTGTCGCTGCGGCATCCGGTCCAGCCGCAGTTTGCGGGCGGCGATGTCGAGCGCGTGGGACGAGACGTCGGCCCCGACGATCTCGGTGAACCGGCCCTCCTTCAGCAGCGCGGTCAGCAGGGCTCCACCACCGCAGCCCAGGTCGAGCACCCGGGACGCGCCGGCCTCGGCCAGCGCGGCGAGCACCGCGTCCCGGCGCTGCCCGGCGAGCGGCGCCTTGCGGGCCACCGGCAGCTCGGCCTCCTCCTCGGTGGGCGCCGGCAGATCCGCCTCCAGCAACTCCAGCGCGGTGGTCGCCAGCGACTTGCGGTGTGCCAGGTAGCGGCGGGCGATCAGCACCTTCTCCGGGTGCCCGGCGAGCCAGCCGGCCCCGGAGCGGAGCAGTTTCTCGATCTCGTCCGGGGCGACCCAGTAGTGCTTGCCGTCGTCCAGCACCGGGAGCAGCACGTAGAGGTGGTTGAGCGCGTCGGCCAGCCGCAGCTCGCCGGTGAGGTGGAGATCGACGTACCGGCTGTCGCCGCCGAGCGCCGGGTCGAGCGGGATCGGGGTGGCCGCGACCTGCCAGCCGAGCGGTCCGAAGAGGCGGGTGACCAGGTCGGGGGTGCCGCGCAGCACCGGTACGTGGATCTCCAGCGGGATCGCCGTCCCGGCCAGCTCCGGGCGGTCCCTGGAGGCGCCGCGCAGGGCGGTCCGGAACACCTTGGCGAGGGCGCTGGCGAGCAGGCTGGAGGCGGCGTACGGCCGGTCGTTGACGTACTGGCCCAGCTCGAAGGCGTCGGACCGGGCGCGGAGCCGCTGCGGATCCACGTCCAGCAGCAGCGCGGCGGTGCACCGGTCGTCGTCGGCCTGTGGATACATGACGTACGCCGTACCGGTGGGCATGTCGAACGAGTGGACCTTGCCGGGGTGTTTGACCAGCAGGTATCCAAGATCGGTCGCGGGCCGGTGGGTGGTCGTCATGGTGAGTAGCACGCGTCGATCGTCTCAGCGTGTGTCATCTCGGGCGATCGAATTGTGGCCGCGAATGGATTTCTTGCCCGGGGCCGCAATGATTCACGGGTCCGATCCCGTCGTAGGAGCGGAGGTGCTCGTGACCTACGAGGAATTCGCCGACAGCCGGCTCAGCGCGCTGCTGCGCTATGCCGTCATGCTGACCGGTGACGCCGACAGCGCCCAGGACCTGGTGCAGGAGACCATGGTCCGGGTCCAGCTGAACTGGCGCCGGGTCGCGCAGAGCGACGCGCCGGACGGCTACGTGCGCCGGATCCTCACCAACCAGTTCATCGAGATGCGGCGGACGTCCTGGTGGCGGCGGGTGCTGCTGCGGGCCGACCCCGATCCGGTGATCGCGGGCCCCTCCGACCACGCCCAGGAGAACGCCGAGCGGGACCGCGTCTGGAGCCTGCTCGCGAGTCTGCCGCGCCGCCAGCGTGCGGCCCTCGTCCTGCGTTACTACGAGGACCTCCCCGACCAGGAGATCGCCGACGTGCTCGGCTGCGCGGTCGGCACGGTCCGCTCGTCCATCTCGCGAGGCCTCGACGCGCTTCGCGCCGAGTTGGTGGAGTCCCGATGAGAAGTACCGACGACGACCGAGCCGAGCAGGAGCTGCGGGCCGCCTTCGAACGGCACGAGGGGCTGGCCCCGGATGCGGGGCCGGTCCGGGAAAAGATCGATTTCGCCTGGCTACGGGCCAAGCGGCGGCGGGCCCGGTTGCGGGTCGCCGGTGCGGCCGTGGCCGTGCTGCTGGTGGGGGCCGCGCTGCCGGTCGTGATCGCCGGATGGCGACACGGGGGACAACCGGCGACGGCGGACCTCCTCCTCGGTACGGCCACGGCCGGGCCGGCCGCCGGCGGCCCGGTCGACCTGCTGGTCATCGGCGGCGCCGAGATCGATGCCGATGACCAGCGGGCCGACACCCTGATGCTGGTGCACGTCGCCGCCGGCGGGACCGGCGCGTGGATGGTGAGCCTGCCCCGCGAGGGTGAGGTCGACACTCCCGACAGGGGACCGACCACGCTCGGCGAGTCACTCCGCGTCGGCGGCCCCTCGATGACCCGTGACCTGGTCGAGGAGATCACCGGCGTCGACCTGGACGAGGTCGTCATGGTCGACTACGCCGTGATCGGCACCGCGGCGAAGGCCCTCGGCGGCGTCCGGGTCTGCCTCGGCCACGAGATTCCGGCCACGACCGGTGCCGAGGGCTTCCACAGCGGCTGCCAGCAGATCGACGCCACCGAGGTGACCGCGTTCCTGAAGTCCCGCCCCGGGGTGGCCGACGTCTCCTACGGCCGGGACCGGAACACGCAGGCCCTGGTCCGGGCGCTGCTGGCCAAGGTGCCGAGCGACGGCACCGGTGTCGACGGGGAGGCCCTGAAAGCCCTGGCGCTCGCCGCCGGCAAGGACATCGAGTTCACCGAGGGGGAGGGGGCGGCGCTGGTCACGAGCCTCCGGGCGACCGGTCTGCCGACGCTCACCGGCATCAGCGACCCCACGCCGGGCACCGATATCTACCCCGAGGTCAGCGAGGGCCTCTACGAGGCGATCCGGGACGACACCCTCGCCGGCTGGAGCAGCGCCCACCCGGATTACGTCCTCGATTGACCTCTGTCCGGCGCGTCCCCGGCGGGTTCGGTGATCCATCGGAGTGAGGTCCGGTTTGCACCGCACCGGACCGGGGGAAGCCGCACCATGAGAGGAAGGATGCGGCGACGTGAGAAGGGGGCCGAGGATGACACGCACGATGGATGACGTCGACCTGGAGACACCCGAGTTCGACGCGGCTGAGCAGGCGGTGACCGCGGCCCCGGGCTGGACGACCACCTCGCCCGACTGGCCCGACGAGGACGCGGGCGACCAGCCGTCCGGCCGCGAGCCGGACGACATCGAGGTCAGCGAGTGGGACGCGGAGGAGCAGCGCCGGGTCGTCGCCTGGGACGACGACTACCGCTGAGCGGAGGAGTGGCAGGTCGCGCCGCGTCACCGGCAGTCACGGACATTTACCCCTTACGTTCCCGGTGCCGGAATCGGCGCCCGGATTACGGGGCGATTTCAGCTACGTACGGCGACTGCGGAATACTTCCTGCTGGAGGACAGCGCGGTCCTGCCCTCTGCTTCCCGTTCCAAGAGCAAGGAGCGCACCGATGCCTATCGCTTCTCCCGAGGTCTACGCCGAGATGATCGATCGCGCCAAGGCTGGCGCGTTCGCGTACCCGGCGATCAACGTGACGTCCTCGCAGACCCTCAATGCGGCCCTGCAGGGCTTCGCCGAGGCCGGCAGCGACGGCATCGTCCAGATCTCCACCGGTGGTGCCGAGTACGCCTCCGGCCCGACGATCAAGAACATGATCACCGGCGCCGTCGCGCTGGCCGAGTACGCCACCGAGGTGGCCAAGCACTACCCGGTCAACATCGCGCTGCACACCGACCACTGCCCCAAGGACAAGCTGGACAAGTACGTCCGTCCGCTGATCGCGATCTCGCAGGAGCGGGTCAACAAGGGCCTGGCCCCGCTCTTCCAGTCGCACATGTGGGACGGCTCGGCCGTGCCGCTGGACGAGAACCTGCAGATCGCCGAGGAGCTGCTCGTCGCGTCCGCCGCCGCGAAGATCATCCTGGAGATCGAGGTCGGCGTCGTCGGTGGCGAGGAGGACGGCGTCTCCGCCGCGATCGACGACAAGCTGTACTCGACCGTCGAGGACGGCCTGGCCACCGCCGCCAAGCTGGGCCTGGGCGAGCGGGGTCGCTACCTGACCGCGCTGACCTTCGGCAACGTGCACGGCGTCTACAAGCCGGGCAACGTCAAGCTCCGCCCGGAGATCCTCAAGGAGATCCAGGAGGCGATCGGCGCGAAGTACGGCAAGGAGAAGCCGCTCGACCTGGTCTTCCACGGTGGTTCGGGCTCGCTGCTCTCCGAGATCCACGGCGCCCTGGACTACGGCGTGGTGAAGATGAACATCGACACCGACACGCAGTACGCGTTCACCCGCCCGGTCGTCGACCACGTCATGAAGAACTACGACGGCGTGCTGAAGATCGACGGCGAGGTCGGCAACAAGAAGGCGTACGACCCGCGCGCCTGGGGCAAGCTGGCCGAGAACGGTCTCGCCAAGCGCGTCGTCGAGGCCTGCGAGCACCTGCGCTCGACCGGCACGACGCTGGCGAAGTAAGACCCGCATCACCCTGACGGAGTAAGACGGCCGGTCCCCGTACGCGGGGATCGGCCGCTGTCGTCTTGCAGGGTTACGCACCGGCATGGGTACGATCGTTCGATCTTGATCCAAGGACGGTGGTCGTGCTCGCTATCGAGGGTTGGAAACCCGAGTGGCATCACGATGCCGAGGCCCTCGCCGCCACTCATCGACACATGTTCGTGCGGCTCATCGGGCGGAAACTGCGGTCAAGCTGGCTGATGTGGGATATGGCACAGCGCGGCTGGTTCGCCGACGGCCCGGTCATCCTCGACTTCGGACTCACCAAAGTGGAGGTTACCCACCGTAAGTTCGACGAGTGTGCGATCACCTGGGATCAGATCGACATGGCGAACCCGGTGGACTGGTACGAGCACTTCGACTGGCGGTCCGACCCGCACGCGGCGCTGCGCAGGGCCCGGGGCCGCCCGCTCCGTGCCGTCAACATCATCGAGCGGACCACCGCGGCGGACTGGCGTCCCCGGGTACTGCACGCGGTCGAGTTCCTCTTCGACGGCGCCCGGCTCGCGATCTTCAACGCGATGGACGAGAACGGGCTCACCGACGTACCGGAGAATGATCTTCCTGCTGCTCATTGGCGTCGTGTGCACGTGGCCTGAGCTGCCCGGACGTGCGGCCGTCAGTCGCCGCCCCCACCGCCCCCGGAGTCGCCCCCGCCGAAGTCGCCGCCCCCGCCGTCGCTCCAGGACGAGCCCGAGTCGTGGCTGTGATGACCGTGGTGATGGTGGTGGCCGGAGTCGTTCCACGAGGAGCCCGTGTCGGTGACGTAGGAATCGGTAGCGTGACGGCGGCCCCCGTGACGCTGTGCGGAGCGGCGACGAGCGCGAGTCGCCGCCGCCAGGATCACGAGAGCCACGATGACCAGGACGACGTATTCCATGTGCGCAGTGTGCGACACCCTGCCAAGGGCTACCCGTGCAACGCGATCATGGCCTCGTCGAGGGAGTCGGTGACCAGGATCAACCCGGACTGGTCGCCCTGCGGTGACCTGGCCAGTAGCGGTCCGAGCAGGTCGACCACCGGCAGCTTGGCCCAGTGCTCGACACCGAGGAAGACGAACGCCCCGGACGGCCCGTCGGTCCGGTAGAACGTCTTCGTCGCGGCCTGGAAGACCTCCTGAACCGTTCCGGCCCATCCCGGCGCGAAGACGATGCCGCCCCGGGAGAGCCGCAGGATGGTGTCCTCGCGGACCGCGTTCGAGAAGTACTTTCCGATCAGCCCGGCGAAGAGGTTGGCCGGCTCGTGCCCGTAGAGCCAGGTCGGCAGCGCCAGACCACCATGCTTCAGTTGCGCCGCCGGACCCGCTTCCGCCAGCGGATACTCCTCCCGTACGGCGAGAGCCGCCGCGGTGTACGGATCGTGATCCGCGAAGTGCGGCGCGGCCGCGAGCCGGTCGATCGCCGCGGAGAGCTCCGACCCGGGCCGGGACGCGAAGTACGCGCCGAGGTTGGCCGCCTCCATCACGCCCGGCCCGCCGCCGGTCACGATCAGTCGCCCGCTCGAGGCCAGGCGCTGGGCCAGCGTCGCCGCCATCCGGTACGCCCGCGACCCGCGTGGCTCCGCGTGCCCGCCCATGATCCCGACCGCGCCCGAGGTGCCGTGCTCCGCCGCCCAGGCCGCGAGCGCCTTGCCCAGCGCGTTGTCGATCCCGGCGTCGTGCAGTCGCTGTGCGATCGCCTCGCGGACGTCCGGAACCGCGCCACCCTGGTCGAGGAAGTGCTGGTAGACCAGGGTGTCGTACATCCCGGCGAAGCCGCCCTCGGTGAATCCTGTGGCGAGGTCCTCCGGGGTGTAGAGCAGGGCCGGATGTGTCGGATACGGCAGCGTGTGGAACGGCGGCACCACGTGCGCGCCCCGGCGGATCAGGTCGGTCTCCACCTCGGGCGCCGGAAACCGGCATCCGACGAAGAGTGTGCGACGCACGTCGACATCGGACAGATCGGGCGGCTCGTGATCCAATCGAAGACCGAGAACGATCAGATCGGCGAGACTCCGCCTGGCCAGGTGGACGTCGAGCTCGGCACGGGACTCGATCTCGAAGGCGGTGGCGTCGAACGGCGCGTCGCCGCCGAGCACGGGTTGCAGTGGGTCAGGCACATGTCCATATTGCGCTGGGGGCGCCAGGAGGCCACCGGAGCCTAAAGTAATCGCATGCGTGCTGCGTCGGGGTCGATGTTCGGGTTGGCGTACGGGGATGCGCTCGGCAAGCCCACCGAGTTCATGAGGTACCCGGAGATCGTGGCGCGGTACGGCCCCGGCGGACCACGGCGGCTGGTCGGTGAGCCGGCCCTGGTCACCGACGACACGCAGATGGCCCTGGCGGTCGGCGAGGCGCTGATCGAGGTGGGCGGCGACCACACCCCGGCGCGTCTCGAACCGGTGCTGCGCCGCCGCTTCCTGGAGTGGGCGGCCAGCCCGGAGAACGACCGAGCCCCCGGGATGACGTGTCTGCGGGCGATCGGCGCGCTCGCCGACGGCCGGCCCTGGATCTACGCCACGGTGGCGGACTCGAAGGGCTGCGGGGCGAACATGCGGGTCACCCCGGTGGGCCTGCTCCCCGGTCTGAGCGAGGAGCAGCGGGCCGGGATCGCCCAGTTGCAGGCCGGGCTCACCCACGGGCATCCGACCGGCCTGGCGGCCAGCGAGCTCACCGCGTGGGCGGTCCACCTGCTCCGTGCCGGCCTGCCCCCGGCCGACCTGCTGGCGGCCCTCCGGCAGCGCTGCGACGAGCAGCGCAAGGTCTACCGCGGCGACTGGCTCGGCGACCTCTGGCAGCGTCCGATGATCGACTCCCCGGAGGACTTCATCGCCCGTGGCTGGGACGAGTGCGCCGTCGCGCTCGACCGGGTTCGCGACGCGCTGACCGAGATCGATCACTCCGGCGACCCCTGTCTGCGCACCGGTGCCGGCTGGGTGGCCGAGGAGGCGCTGGCGACGGCGCTCTACTGCTACCTGATCTGCCCGGACGAGCCGGTCGTCGTGCTCGGCCGCGCGGCCGCCTCCTCCGGCGACAGCGACTCCATCGCCTGCCTGGCGGGCGCGTTCGCCGGGGCCTCCCTCGGCCTGGGCGCGTGGCCGGCCGAGTGGCAGACGCAGATCGAGTACGCCGACCGCCTGATGCGTCTCGGCACCTCCTGGGATTAACGGCGGCCCGGACGGGTTGAATGAGGGCATGCAGAACCTCCTTCCCGAGCCGCCGGCGACCCGACTCCCGGCCGACGCCGAAGCCGACCAGGCCCTCGCGGCCGCCGCGACCGCCGGCACCGACGAGGCGTTCAAGGCGGTGGCGGCCAAGTACCCGTCCTACAGTGCGGCGTGGGCTCCGCTGGCCGCCGGCGCGCTGGCCGCCGGTGAACCGGTGACCGCTTACGCCTATGCCCGTACGGGCTACCACCGCGGTCTGGACGCCCTGCGCCGCAACGGCTGGAAGGGCCACGGCCCGGTCCCGTGGGCGCACGAGGCGAACCGGGGCTTCCTCCGCTGCCTGCACGCCCTCTCCCAGGCCGCCGCGGCGATCGGCGAGGCGGACGAGGCGGCCCGCTGCGCCCAGTTCCTCCGCGACAGCGACCCCGCCGCCGCCGACGCCCTCTCCTGACGCTCTGCCCGGCGGCGGGCACTCCCCGTTCCCGCCGCCGTCTCGCCTGCCGCCGTCTCGCCTGCCGCCGTCGCGTCTCGCCTGGCTGCCTCGCCCCGCTGCCTCGCCCCGCTGCCTCGCCCCGCTGCCTCGCCCCGCTGCCTCGCCCCGCCGCCTCGCCCTGCGGCCCGGCCGTCCCGCGGCGGCCCCGCCCCGCCCCGCCGCCGCCCGGCCATGCCGTTGCCCCGCCTTGCGTGTGAAGTTCGGGCGCTCTCCGCCCTGCGATCTCACACCCCGTGCTCGTGCGTTGTCCGCGTGTGAAGTTGGGTGTGTTCCTTGAGTGATCTGCGGGACGGTCTCGGAGTGGACCGGTCCGGGCTCACGATCGACCGCGGCGCCGCCGGGTGTTCTCCGTGCGGTGGCTTCACACGGAGAGGGGTCAGAGTCCCTCGGCGACGGAGGCGGCGATCTTCAGCCAGGCGTGTTCGGTGGCGCTGGAGAGCTGGTTGTAGCGGAGCGGCTCACCCGAGTCGATCGGCTTCTCGTACGGGGCCAGCAGCACCGCGCGAGTCCGGGCCTGGAAGTGCCGCCGGATGCCGGGCAGGTCGATGTCCTTGCGGGTGGGTGGCATGGTCACCACGCTGACCGCCTCGCGGACCAGGCGCTGGCGGCCGCTCTGCTCCAGGTGGTCGAGCATCCGGGCGGCGGTCTCGGCCGAGTCGTTGCGGGCCGACATGGTGATCACCAGCTGGTCGGTGGCGTCGATGGCGGCCTGCCAGTTCGCCGCGCGGACGTTGTTGCCGGTGTCCACCACGATCAGCTTGTAGAAGCGGCTGACCACGTCCCGGATCTCGGCGAACGCCCCGGCGGTGAGCATCTCGCCGGCGGTGGCCGACTCGTCCGAGGCGAGTACGTCGAACATTCCCTCGCCCTGCGCCCGGACGTACTGGGAGAGATCGCCGACCCGGCCCTGTGCACCCTGGAAGAGCCGCAGATCGCGGAGCATGTCCCGGACCGTGTGCGTGTGGAAGTCCTGCTGGGCCCGCATCCCCAGCGTGCCCTGGGTCTCGTTGTTGTCCCAGGCCAGGACGTACCCGCCGCGCTTCTGTCCGAAAGTCATGGCGAGCAGCAGGACGCAGATGGTCTTGCCGGCGCCGCCCTTCGGGTTGACCACGGTCACCTGACGCAGCCCACCGAAGTTGCGGCGAACCGTGTCGACGTCCTGTTTGTACTCCATCTCCCGTTTGCCGGGGGATACCTTGATCAGGCCGAGGCTGCCCTTCCGCAGGGCACCCCGGGCGCCCATGGTGGCGGCCGGTGGAGGCGGCTTGACCATCCGGCGGCGGGCGAACTCGTCGGCCGTGGGCGTGCTCTCGGTCAGCGTTGTCAGATCGGCGAACGGGTCCGGCTCGCGGGGTGGTTGCGCCTGCAGGGACTCTTCCGGTACGGCCGGCGCCGGCGCGGATTCGGGCAGCTCGGGTGCGTCCGGAGTGAGCCGGGGCCAACTGGCCAGCTGCCGCGCGGGCCGGGGCCGCGAACCGGGCGCGAGCGGGTCCGGCTCCGACCGGGACGTGCCCGGCTCCGACCGGGACGTGCCCGGCTTCGACCGGGACGCGCCCGGCTCCGATCCGGGGGGAATCAGCGTGGGCGGGGGCGTCAGCGGCGGGAAAGTGGAGCGTGCGGTCGGGGAGGTGGGGGAAGCGGGCGGCGCGGCGAAGGGCGGCGACGGGGGTGTCGCGAACGGCAGGGAGAACGGTGGGGACGGCGGCAGGACCAGGGGCGCCGGCGACGAGGGTGCGACGGAGGAGGGGGCGGCGGCCGAGGGCCGGTAGATCGGCCCGGGATGCGGCTCCGGCTCGGCAGCCGGTGGTCGTGGGGCGGGACCGCCCGGCCGGTAGATCCCCGGATCGTGCGGCTCATCGGCCGGTGTGGCGTCCACGATGTGCGGCGGCGGAACCGGCTTGATCGCGTCGGTGTGCCCGTTCCCGCTCCCGTTCTCCGGTGAGGTCGAGAGCCGGGCGGGCGGCGAGGCCCAGGAGCTCCGCGAGTTCCGCTGCGCCGGCACCGCCGGAGGCTGCGCCGGCACCGCCGGAGGCTGCGTCGGCACCGCCGGAGGCTGCGCCGTCTCCCCTGGCGAAGACCGAACCGGGGATGGCTGGTCAGGGGAGGGCCGGGTGGGGGAGGGCTGAGCGGGAGCCGAGTGGGAGGGCGGTTCGGGAGCGGCGGAGGACGGCGGCCGCAACGGCTGAGCCCAGGGTGAGTTCGCGCTGGAGTGGCCGAGCGGCAGCGCGCTCTCCTCCGGCGTGGTCTGCTCGTCCTCGTCCGGCCAGAACGGCTCGACATCCCACGTCATGCTGTGCTGTTCGTCCTCCATTGATGGGATCCTCCCCGTCAGACGCCAAGCGTCCGTCAGGGAGGCATCAGCGTCAACCGGAGTAGACCGCCCAGGCGCCGGCCTCGGTCCACCAGGAGCGTTTGCGGCTGGTCGTCCCGGCCACCCCGTCGTCGAGGAACTGCAGCTCACCCTCGCGGGGCAGCACGGACACCGCCCGTCCGCGCGCCCGGCGCACCTCCACGCGTACCCGAACGCCCTTGAAACGCTGTTTGACGACGACCGGGACCGCCACCGCGACCTCCACCCGCCCGTCGGTCGGATCGCCGTCGGCGAGCAGCCGCAGGCCGTCGAACTCGGCATACCCGCCGCCGTTGCCGATCGCGCAGGCGAGCACCGGCTCCTCACCGTCGGTGAGCAGGGCGTCGTCCACCTCGACCCGGCCACGCCAGGGCACCGCGGCGCCGTTGTCGTCGGCGCCGCCGAGCAGCGCGCCGTCCAGGGTCACCGAGCCGCCGTCGTTGCGCAGCAGGTCGAGGCGGCGCACGTCACCGGCGAGCACCGCCTTCGCCACGTCGGTCGGCGTACGCGGCAACCCGAGCTGGGCGGCCAGGTCCTCGGTGTTGCCCTGGTCGAGCGGCAGGATGGCCAGCGGCGGGAGGTCCGGCACGGTACGGCTCCGGTCCAGGTCGTCCGGCCGCTTGCTGGGCGGTGGAGCGTACCGCCGGACCAGTCGGCGCACGACGGCGCGCAACTGACCGTCGGTGGCGCTCGCCACCACCAGCCGCAGGTCGTCCCGCGCGGCGGGCCAGGTCAGGCCGTCGGGCCGGGCCGGGCCGTCGAAGCGGGCCAGGACCGCGTCGATCTCCTGGTCCGAACCGGCCAACACGGTCTCCACCCGAGCACCGGCCTCGCGCAGTACGTCGGCGCAGGCCAGCACCGGGGTCCGAGGGGTGGCACAGACCGCGTTGCAGCCACCGCACCCGGAACCACACGAGTCACCGCCGGACCCCTCGGCCAGGCTGAGCAGGACGACCTCGACCATGGTCAGACCCCGCCGAGCACCGAGTGCCGCTCGATGACCGCCTCGCGGCCGGGGCCGACACCGACGATCGAGATGCGCGCGCCGATCCGCTGCTCGACGAAGTGGACGAAGTCCTGCGCCTGCTGCGGCAGCTCCTCGAACTTGCGGCAGCCGGAGATGTCCTGCTTCCAGCCGGGAAGCGTCTCGTAGATCGGCTTCGCGTGGTGGAAATCGGTCTGGTTGATCGGCATCTCCTCGTGGCGGACGCCGTTCACGTCGTACGCCACGCAGACCGGGATCTCGTCCAGGCCGTCGTAGTTGTCCAGCTTGGTCAGCGCGAAGTCGGTGACGCCGTTGATGCGCTGGGCGTACCGGCCGATGACCAGGTCGAGCCAGCCGATCCGGCGCGGGCGGCCGGTGGTGGTGCCGTACTCGTGGCCGACCTCGCGCAGGTAGTCGCCGTACTTGTCGTGCAGCTCGGTCGGGAACGGCCCCTCGCCGACCCGGGAGGTGAACGCCTTCAGCACCGCGACCACCCGGTCGATCCGGGTCGGCGGGATGCCGGAGCCGGTGCAGGCGCCGCCGGCGGTCGCGTTCGAGCTGGTCACGAAGGGGTAGGTGCCGTGGTCGACGTCGAGCAGGGTGGCCTGGCCGGCCTCGCAGAGCACGACCTTGTCCCGGTCCAGCGCCTGGGAGAGCTCCAGCGCGGTGTCCGCCACGTACGGCCGGAGCCGGTCGACGTAGGACAGCAGCTCCTGGACGACCTCCTCGCCCTTGACCGCGCTCCGGTTGTAGATCTTCGAGAGCACCTGGTTCTTGAAGGCCAGCGCCGCGGTGACCTTCTGCCGCAGGATCGACTCGTCGAAGAGGTCCTGGACCCGGATCCCGATCCGGTTCATCTTGTCGGCGTACGTCGGGCCGATGCCGCGCCCGGTGGTGCCGATCCGGCGTGCGCCGAGGAAGCGCTCGCTGACCTTGTCCATCGAGCGGTTGTACGCGGCGATGACGTGCGCGTTCGCGCTGATCCGCAGCCGGGAGGTGTCGATGCCGCGGGCCTCCAGGCCGTCGATCTCCTGGAAGAGCACGTTCAGGTCGACGACGACCCCGTTGCCGATCACCGGTACGACGTTCGGCGAGAGGATGCCGCTGGGCAGTAGGTGGAGTGCGTACTTCTCGCCGTCGATGACGACGGTGTGGCCCGCGTTGTTGCCACCGTTGAACTTGACCACGTAGTCGAGCCGGTCGCCCAGCAGGTCCGTGGCTTTGCCCTTGCCCTCGTCGCCCCACTGGGCGCCGACCAACACGATCACCGGCACTGGAGTGTTGCCTTTCCCGAGCGGGAGTTGTCCCAAGGTCGTACCTGGGGGAGCCCGGGTACTGCCGAAGTTTACGCGACGGTCGCGCAGGTAGGATGGGGCGTCGTGCGCGTACTTCTGATCGGCTCCGGTGGGCGCGAGCACGCGCTCGCCGTCGGGCTAGCCGCCGACCCGTCCGTCGAATTCCTGGCCGCCGCGCCGGGCAACCCCGGGATAGCCTCGGTCGCCGAGCTCCACCCGGTGACGGCCACCGACCCCGCGGCCGTCGCCGCGCTCGCCGTCGAGCTCGGCGCCGACCTGGTCATCATCGGCCCGGAGGCCCCGCTGGTGGCGGGTGTCGCCGATGCCGTCCGGGCCAAGGGGATCGCCTGCTTCGGCCCGAGCGCCGCGGCCGCCCGGCTGGAGGGCTCGAAGGCGTTCGCCAACGAGGTGATGGCCGCCGCCGGGGTGCCGACCGCCCGCTCGTTCGCCTGCTCCACCACGGACGAGGTGCGGGCCGCGCTGGCCGAGTTCGGCGCTCCCTACGTGGTGAAGAACGACGGTCTCGCCGCGGGCAAGGGCGTCGTCGTCACCGATTCACTCGAGGCGGCGCAGCGGCACGCCGAGGAGTGCGGCCAGGTGGTGATCGAGGAGTTCCTGCCCGGTCCCGAGGTCTCGCTCTTCGTGGTCACCGACGGCACCGCGGTCGCCCCGCTGATGCCGGCGCAGGACTTCAAGCGGCTGCGGGACGGCGACGAGGGGCCGAACACCGGCGGGATGGGTGCGTACGCGCCACTGGACTGGGCGCCGGCCGACCTGGTCGAGCGGGTGCTGCGGGAGACCGTCGAGCCGACGCTCGCCGAGATGCGCGAGCGCGGTACGCCGTTCGCCGGGCTGCTCTACGTGGGTCTCGCGCTCACCCCGGACGGCCCGAAGGTGATCGAGTTCAACGCCCGCTTCGGCGACCCGGAGACCCAGGTCGTGCTGGCGCTGCTGGACACGCCGCTGGCCGGGCTGCTGCACGCCGCGGCGACCGGCACGCTGGCCGCGCACCCTCCGCTGGCCTGGAAGGACGGTGCGGCGATCACCGTGGTCGTGGCGAGCCACAACTACCCGGGTACGCCGCGGACCGGTGATGTGATCGAGGGGGCCGAGCGTCCCGGGGTGATCCACGCGGGTACCGCGCGCGATGCCGGGGGCGTCCTGGTCTCGGCCGGTGGGCGGGTGCTCAGCGTGACCGCGATCGGCGCGGATCTGGCGGGGGCGCGGGAGGCGGCGTACGCGCTGGTCGACGGCGTCACGCTGGACGGCGCTCAGTACCGCGGGGACATCGCGCTGAAGGCGGTGCGGGGAGAGATCGTGCTGTAGGGCGTACCGGAGGAGGGGTGTGCCGCCCTTGATCTTGATCTTGGCCGCACACCCCTGATCCATTTACGCCTTGGGGATGTCGAAGAGCTTGGCGATGCTGGCCGCCAGGCTCAGGTCGCCCTTCGCCTTGATCTTGCCGGTCATGAACAGCATCATCGGGTTTCCGTCGCCGGCGACGACCTTGAGGAACGTGAGCGCCTCCATGGTCATGGCGAGCTTCGGCTCGCGGACCGGCTCGCTGGTGACGGTGCAGGCGCCGTTCTCGATCACGGTCTCGTAGGTGTTGCTCGCGCCGTTCGGCCCGGTGATGATCCAGTGGATCACGGCCTGGGTGGAACCCGCCTTCTCGGCGCGGAACAGCGACGGCATCCGGCTGAAGACCTCGTCGAGGATCTTGCCCCGAGCATCCGACGCCATGACCTCGGAGATCTTGGAGTCCGGCGTGGACTTGACGAGCTGAGCGAACTCCTTCGGGCCGATCGCGGAGAGCGCCTCGGGGTTGAATTCAGTCATCAGTGGACCTTTCGGAAAGGACGTCGTGCCTACTCGTCAGTAACCTTAGCGAGAATGCCGCTTCTTCGTGCAGTGTGCCACTCTCCAACAACTGTTGGACGGTGGACTCGGGCGGCACCTAGACTCCCCAACATGTCTTTGGGAGGGGTCGCGCCAGGGGAGCAGGCCGCGCTTCGTGCGCTTGCCCATCCTGTACGCCTTCAGATCATGTCCCTGCTGACGGGGGCCGAGATGACGGCCGCCGACGTGTCGCGGCAGCTGGACATCACGCATGCCAACGCGAGCTACCACCTGCGCAACCTCTGCACCGCCGGCCTGATCACACATGCCGGCGAGGAGAGAATTCGCGGCGGCGTCGCCAAGCGTTACCGCTACGACCCATCCACGGACTCCGGTCCCTTCACCGCCGAGCAGAACAGAGCCTTCTTCCCCGCCGTCGCGGCTGAGCTGTCCCGCCGGTCCGCCGACGGGCGTTGGCCGGGTGTCGGTCTGCTGAGCGATGCGGAGCTGTGGATCGACCCGGAGGCCTGGCACACGTTCCGCGAGCGGATCAGCGAGGCGGTCCACGATCTGCACGCCGTGGCCCGGCCCGCTCGCACCCCGGGCACGGTGCGGACCAGCACGACGGTGGCCCTCTTCGAGATGGAATCGGGGCCGGCGTGAGCGGCGCGCTCGCGCCCTTCCGGCACGCGCCGTTCCGGATGCTGCTGGCCGGGCGGGCGGTCACCACGCTGGGCAACTCGTTCGCCACGATCGCGCTGGCCTTCGCGGTGCTCGACCTGACCGGGTCGGCGCGCGATCTGAGCCTGGTGGTCGGCGCGCGGACGCTGGCCAACGTGCTCGCGGTGCTCTTCGGCGGCGTGCTGGCCGACCGGTTCCCGCGCGGGCGGATGCTGGTCGGCGAGGGGATCGTCGCGACGCTGAGCCAGGGGGCCGTGGCGGCGATGGTGCTCACCGGGACGGCCACCGTTCCGGCGCTGATCGTCTTCTCGGTGATCAACGGCGCCGCGGCGGCGATGGCGTGGCCGGCGACCGCGGCGCTGGTGCCGCAGACCGTGCCGGGTGCGATCCGGCAGCAGGCGATCGCGCTGAACCGGCTGGTCGGCAGCTCCGCCGCGATCGTCGGGTCGCCGCTCGGCGGCGTGGTGGTCGCCGGGGCCGGCGCCGGCTGGGCGATCGCGGCCGATGCGGCCACCTTCGCGATCTCCGCGATCTTCTTCGCCGCCCTGCGCCTGCCCGCTCGGTCCTCTGAGGGAGGAGAGCGGTCCGGTGTGCTGGCCGATCTGCGGGCGGGGTGGTCGGCGTTCTGGTCGCGGAGCTGGCTCTGGGCGGTGGTGGCCGGGTTCTGCGTGATCAACGCGTCCTGGGGCGGCGCGATCCAGGTGCTCGGTCCGGTCGTCGCCGACCAGACCGTCGGCCGTCGGGCGTGGGGACTGATCCTGGCCGCGATGACGGCGGGGATGATGGCCGGCGGAGTGGTGGCGCTGCGTCTCCGGTTGCGGCGGATGCTGTTGGTCGGGGTGGTCGCCACGGGCTTCCTGATGTTCCCGGTGCTCGTTCTCGCCCTTCGGCCGGCCCTGCCCGTGCTGCTGGCGACGATGTTCCTGGCCGGGCTGATGCTGGAGCAGTTCGGTGTGGCGTGGGAGACCACGATGCAGGAGCACGTGCCGCAGGACGTGCTGGCCCGGGTCTACTCCTACGACATGCTGGGATCGCTGCTCGCCGTTCCGCTCGGGGTGACGGCGGCCGGAGCGATGGCCGAGATCACCGGCACCGAGGCGACCCTGATCGGTGCGGCGGTGCTGATCGCCCTCGCGGTGCTTGGCATGCTGGCGAGTCCCGCGGTCCGTACCCTGCGTCACCAGCTGCCGGAGGCGCATCCACGGCCCGTGGAAGAATCAGTGCCGTGACCATCCCGAACGTGCTTGCCGCCCGCTATGCCTCCGCCGAACTCGTCACGCTCTGGTCCCCGGAGGAGAAGATCCGGATGGAGCGCCGGCTCTGGCTGGCCGTCCTGAGGGCCCAGCGTGACCTCGGCGTGGCCGTCCCCGAGGGCGCCGTCGAGGCGTACGAGTCGGTGCTCGACCAGGTCGACCTCGCCTCCATCGCGGCCCGTGAGCGGGTCACCCGCCACGACGTGAAGGCGCGCATCGAGGAGTTCTCCGAGCTCGCCGGCTTCGAGCAGATCCACAAGGGAATGACCTCCCGCGACCTCACCGAGAACGTGGAGCAGCTGCAGGTCCGCGCGTCGCTGGAGCTGATCCGCGGCCGCGTGATCGCCACGCTGACCCGGCTCTCCGCGCTCGCGGTGGAGCACTCCGACCTGGTGCTGACCGGCCGGTCGCACAACGTGGCGGCGCAGGCCACCACGCTCGGCAAGCGGTTCGCCTCGGCGGCCGAGGAGCTGCTGATCGCGTACGAGCGGCTGGACGACCTGATCGGCCGCTACCCGCTGCGCGGCGTCAAGGGCCCGGTCGGCACCGCGGCCGACCAGCTCGACCTGCTCGACGGCGACGAGGAGAAGCTGGCGCGGCTGGAGGCGAAGGTCGCCGAGCACCTCGGCTTCGCCCGGGTGCTGAACAGCGTCGGCCAGGTCTACCCACGCTCGATCGACTTCGACGTGGTCTCGGCGCTGGCCCAGATCGTCGCCGGCCCGTCCTCGCTGGCCACCACGATCCGCCTGATGGTCGGCCAGGAGCTGGTCACCGAGGGTTTCAAGCCGGGCCAGGTCGGCTCGTCGGCGATGCCGCACAAGATGAACACCCGGTCGTCGGAGCGGGTCAACGGCCTCGCCGTGATCGTCCGGGGTTACCTCTCCATGGTCGGCGAGCTCGCCGGCGACCAGTGGAACGAGGGCGACGTCTCCTGCTCGGTGGTCCGCCGGGTCGCGCTGCCGGACGCGTTCTTCGCCGCCGACGGGCTGTTCCAGACCTTCCTCACCGTGCTGGACGAGTTCGGGGCGTACCCGGCGGTGATCGCCCGCGAGCTGGACCGGTTCCTGCCGTTCCTGGCCACCACCAAGATCCTGGTCGCGGCGGTGCGCAAGGGCGTCGGCCGCGAGGTGGCGCACGAGGTGATCAAGGAACACGCGGTCGCCGTGGCCCTGGCCATGCGGGAGAAGGGCGTCGCGGTGAACGACCTCTTCGACCGCCTCGCCGACGACGGCCGGCTGCTGCTCACCCGGGCCGAGATCGACACGCTCGTGGCCGACCGGGCGGCCTTCGTCGGCGCGGCGCCCGCCCAGGTGCGTGCGATCGCCGACCGGGTCGCGGAGATCGCCGCCCGGCACCCGGAGGCCGCCGGATACGCCCCCGCACCGATCCTCTAAGGCCTAGTTTGCCTGCTCAACGCCGTCCGGAGTCGGCCGCCCGACAGCGGCCGCCGACCCGGGTGGATGGTTGACCAGGTAGGCTTCGCGTGCTTACACCTATCAGTCAGGAGTGCCCGTGGCTCGCGTCGTGGTCGACGTCATGCTCAAGCCGGAGATCCTGGATCCGCAGGGTCAGGCGGTGGCGAATGCGCTGCCCCGGCTCGGCGTCACCGATGTCTCCTCTGTTCGTATCGGCCGACGGATCGAGATCGATTTCGCTGGCGAACCCGATCTGGATCGGGCTCGCGAGATCGCCGACAAGCTGCTCGCCAACCCGGTGATCGAGGACTTCGACATCCGGGTCGTCGAGGGCACCGTCGCGGCGGAGGTCGCCTGACCATGCGGATCGGTGTGGTGACCTTCCCCGGCTCGCTGGACGACGGGGACGCCGCCCGCGCCGCCCGGATCGCCGGTGCCGAGGCCGTCCGCCTCTGGCACGGTGACCCGGATCTGCACGGGGTCGACGCCGTGGTCCTGCCCGGCGGTTTCTCGTACGGCGACTACCTCCGCTGTGGTGCCATCGCCCGGTTCGCCCCGGTGATGGAGTCGATCATCGACGCGGCGCGCGGCGGTCTGCCCGTTCTGGGCATCTGCAACGGCTTCCAGGTCCTCTGCGAGGCGCACCTGCTGCCCGGCGCGCTGACCCGGAACCAGCATCTGCACTTCCGTAACCGGGACCAGTGGCTCAAGGTCGAGGCGACCAACACCGCCTGGACCAGCGCGTTCGCGCCCGGCCAGGAGATCCTCATCCCGGTCAAGAACGGCGAGGGCTGCTTCGTGGCCGATCAGCCGACGCTGGACAAGCTCGAAGCCGAGGGCCGGGTGATCGCGCGCTACATCCGCGGCAACCCGAACGGTTCGCAGCGGGACATCGCCGGCATCACCAACGAGGCGGGCAACGTCGTCGGCATCATGCCGCACCCGGAACACGCCGTGGAGGCGCTGACCGGCCCGTCGCTCGACGGCCTCGGCTTCTTCACCTCCGTTCTGCGGGCCCTGGCGGGGTCGGCCGCAGGCGGTCAGCTCGCAGGGGGACAGCAGTGACGACGCAGCAGACCGAGCCGCAGAAGGGCGGGTCCACCGGCTTCGCCGCGACCGACGTCCTGGTCAACGAGTTCCACGACGGCCCGGACACTGTGCAGGACGCCGAGCAGTCGCCGGACGAGCTGCAGCCGCACGCCGAGCTGGGCCTGAAGGACGACGAGTACGCGAAGATCCGCGAGATCCTCGGCCGGCGGCCCACCGCCTCCGAGCTCGCGATGTACTCGATCATGTGGAGTGAGCACTGCTCGTACAAGTCGAGCAAGGTGCACCTCAAGCAGTTCAGCGAGAAGGCCCCGCAGAACACCCGGATGCTGGCCGGCATCGGGGAGAACGCGGGCGTGGTGCAGATCTCCGACGAGATCGCCGTCACGTTCAAGGTCGAGTCGCACAACCACCCGAGCTACGTGGAGCCGTACCAGGGCGCCGCGACCGGCGTCGGCGGCATCGTCCGGGACATCCTCGCGATGGGCGCCCGCCCGATCGCGGTGATGGACCCGCTGCGCTTCGGCGCGGCCGACCACCCGGACACCGCCCGCGTGCTGCCCGGCGTGGTCGCCGGCATCGGCGGCTACGGTAACTGCCTGGGCCTGCCGAACATCGGTGGCGAGATCGTCTTCGACCCGTGTTACCAGGGCAACCCGCTGGTCAACGCGCTGAGCATCGGCATCCTGCCGGTATCCCGGCTGCAGAAGAAGGAAGCCACCGGCACCGGCAACATCGTCGTCCTGCTCGGGGCGCGGACCGGCCGGGACGGCATCGGCGGGGTCTCCGTGCTGGCGTCCGCCACCTTCGACGAGGAGGCCGAGCAGCGCCGCCCGTCGGTGCAGGTCGGCGACCCGTTCATGGAGAAGCTCCTGATCGAGAGCTGCCTGGAGCTGTACGACGCCGGCCTGGTCTCCGGCATTCAGGACCTCGGTGGCGCCGGCCTGACCTGCGCGCTCACCGAGACCGCCGCCGCGGCCGGCACCGGCATGCGGGTCTGGCTGGAGCGGGTGCCGCTGCGCGAGGCGTCGATGTCGCCGACCGAGATCCTGGCCAGCGAGTCGCAGGAGCGGATGCTCCTGATCGTCACGCCGGAGAACCTCGCCGCGGTGCTCAAGGTCGCCGAGAAGTGGGGTGTCTGGGCCACCGCGATCGGCGAGGTCACCGCGCCCGCCGAGGACGGCACCCCGGGCCGCCTGCTGATCACCTGGAACGACCACGTCGTGGTGGACGTGCCCCCGGGCTCGCTCGCCGACGACGGTCCGGTCTACCACCGGCCGTTCCGCGAGCCGAACGACGTGATGCTGCTCCAGGCCGACCGTGCCGAGACGCTGCCGCGGCCGTCGACCGGTGACGAGATCCGGGCCACCGTGCTGCGGATGATCGCCTCGCCGAACCTGTGCGACAAGACCTGGGTGACCGAGCAGTACGACCGCTACGTGCTCGGCAACACCGTGCTGGCCCAGCCCGAGGACTCCGGCGTGATCCGGCTCGACGAGGAGACCGGCCTCGGGGTGGCGCTCTCGGTGGACGGCAACGGGCGGTTCGCCCGGCTGGACCCGTACGAGGGCGCCCGGCTCGCGCTCGCGGAGGCGTACCGGAACGTCGCCGTGACCGGCGCCGAGCCGGTGGCGGTGACCGACTGCCTGAACTTCGGCTCCCCCGAGGACCCGACCGTGATGTGGCAGTTCTCCGAGGCCACCCGTGGTCTCGCGGACGGCTGCCTGCAGCTGGGCACCCCGGTGACCGGCGGCAACGTCAGCTTCTACAACCAGACCGGTGCCGCGGCGATCCACCCGACCCCGGTGGTCGGCGTGCTCGGCGTCTTCGACGACGTCGCCCGGCGGATCCCGATGGGCTTCCCGAAGCCCGCGAAGGCCGGCGGCGACCTGCTCTTCCTCCTCGGCGAGACCCGCAACGAGCTCTCCGGCTCGGAGTGGGCCTGGGTGACCCACAACCACCTCGGTGGCAAGCCGCCCAAGGTCGACCTCGCGGCGGAGCAGGCGCTCGGTGTGGTGATGGCGAAGGCGTCCAAGGCCGGTCTGGTCTCCGCGGCGCACGACCTCTCCGACGGTGGCCTCTCCCAGGTTCTGGTGGAGAGCTGCCTGCGGTACACGGTCGGCGCGACGGTGACCCTGCCGGAGGACGGCAACTCGCCCTTCGTCCACCTCTTCAGTGAGTCGGCGGGTCGTGCCCTGGTGGCGGTTCCGCTCGGCCGGGAGAAGGCGTTCGTCGCGCTGGCCGCCGAGCACGGCGTGCCCTGTGCCCAGATCGGCGTCACCTCCGAGGAGGCGGAGCTGCGGGTGACCGACCAGTTCGCCATCCCGCTGGAGGAGCTGCGCACCGCGTTCTCCGGGACGCTGCGCGAGCTCTTCGGCGGCCCGGCGGAGAGCGGCCCGGGCTCGGCACCGATCTCGGTCGAGCTGGAGATCAAGTAAGCGACAGGGGAGACCGGCCCGCCGGTCTCCCCTTTTTCATGCCCTTCATGGAACTGAAAAGGCCCCGCGCGATGCGCGGGGCCTTTCTCGTCCTACCGGTGGTCAGTCGTCCCAGTTGTTGTGACGCTGCTGGCCGTTCTGACCGTTCTGGCCATTCTGACCGTACGTCCCACCCTGCTGCTGCTGGCCGTACGCGCCCTGCTGGCCGTAGCCACCGTTGTTCTGCTCGTACCCGGCCTGCTGCTGGCCGCCGTACTGGCCGCCGCCCTGCTGCTGGTCGTAGCCCTGGTTGCCGTAGCCGCCCTGGTCGTAGCCGCCCTGCTGGCCGTAGCCACCCTGGTCGTACCCGCCCTGGTCGTAGCCACCCTGCTGCTGACCGCCGTAGTTGCCGCCGCCGTACTGGCCGCCGCCCTGCTGCTGGTCGTAGCCCTGCTGGCCGTAGCCACCCTGCTCGTACCCGCCGCCGTACTGGCCGTTCTGGTCGCCGTAGCCACCGTTGTCCGGCTGGTACATGCTGGTGTGCTCGTCGTACCGCTGCTGCTGCTCGGGCTGGTACATGCTGGTGTGCTCGTCGTAGCCCTGCTGGCCCTGGTCGTAGCCGCCGGCCTGGGTCGCACCGTACGCGCTGGTCTGGTACCCACCCTGCTGCTGGCCGTACTGGCCGCCCTGCGCGCCGTACTGACCGCCGCCCTGGTTGTCCCACTGGTTGCCGGCACCGGCGAAGGCACCGGGTGCCGGGGCGGGCGCACCGTACGGGTCCGGGAACTCGTCGTCCATCGGGGCGGCCGGGCCCGAGCGGTGGATCATGGTGGGGGCGTCACCGAGGCCACCGGCACCGGCGACCATGGTGGCGTCCGCGCCGCGGCCCGCACCCACCGGCGCGGCGACCCGGGTGGCGTCGTTGAAGCCACCGGCCGGACGCGGGGTCATGCCGCCCGCACCGGCGCCGACACCCGCGCCGTCCTCGTCGTCGTTCTCGTTCTCGGCGTTCTTACGTCGCATCCAGACCAGGACCATCGCGCCGACACCGGCCGCGACGAGCAGACCGCCCATCACGATCAGGAGCCACGAGGAGCCGCCCTCGCCGTCGCCCGAGGTGTTCTCGGTGTCGGGGTCGGTGGCCGCGTCGGTGGTGTCCTCCTCGGTGGTCTCCTCGACCAGACCGCTCTCACCGTCGTCGGTCGCGGTGGCACTCGCCGAGGCGCTGGCCGACGCGGTCGCCGAGGTGGTCGCCGCGGCGATCGCCTTCAGCGTGATCGAGGCGGTGACGCTCTTGCCCGCCGTGCCGCTCACCGTGGTCGTCGCGGACTTGTAACCGTCCAGCGTCGCACCGACCGTGATCGAGCCCGCCGAGATCGGGGAGCTGTCCGACGAGGTGAAGGAGAACCCGCCGTCGGAGTTCGTGGTGGTGGAGTACGTGTGGCCGCCGCTGTCCTTCATCGCGACCGCGGCACCGGAGAGCCGGTTGCCGTCGCCGTCCTTCACCTTGCCGGATACCTGCCGCACGGTGGTCGGCTTGGCCGGTCCGTTGACGGTGATCGTCTGGGTGTCGGAGGAGCTCTCGCCGTCGGCGTTCGTCGCGGTGACGGTGACCGTCACGCTCTTCGTGGCACCGGCGCTGACGGTCGGAGCCGTGAGGGTCGCGTTGAACGAGGAGCTTCCGTTCGGCTCGATGCGCTTCGAGGGGCTGCAGTCACCGCTGCACGTCAGACCGCTCACCTTGATGCTGATGGTGTTGTCGGTGTCGGTAGCCCCATCGATGGACCCCGGGTTACTTACGGTGTACTGCATGGTTACAGTACTCGCAGAGTCGACCTCGGTCGACGAGAGCGAATCGATCTGCACGGAGGGTGGGTCCGCCAGAGCTGCTGTCTGTACGCCGGCCACCAAGCCTGCGACCAGCGCCAAGAACGCACCGGCCTGAACAGTCCGGCCTCGCAGGTGCGTTGTCACGTCCACCACCTTCCGTGTCGCGCGGTCCCCGGTTTCGGGTGCCGGTGAGATCCCGCGACTTGTACGCCGTCGGCAACTATGCCTTGTCACACGTCTTTTGCGCGACCCAGGGGCGCGTACCGTTGTGAACGGCACGGGTCGTATCGTCCCGCTATGTCGCCTGAGCACAATAAATCCGAGTCGGTGGCCGAGGCGTTGGACGCGCTGGACCACGGTGTCCAACCTGACCGTCCGGTGCTCCGAGACGCCGTCCGAGCACTGCTGACCGAGTTGTCCCAACGCGCACCTGGCCGTTCGGTGGAGGTGCGGATTCCACCTTTCGGTGCGATTCAGTGCGTCCCCGGTCCACGGCACACCCGTGGCACACCGCCCAATGTGGTCGAAACGGATCCTGTGACATGGCTGCTCGTGGCCACCGGGCGTCTGGCGTGGGCCGACGCGGTCGCCGACGGGCGCCTCCGGGCCAGCGGAATCCGTACCGATCTCAGTGGGTACCTGCCCCTGGGCGGAGAATGACGCCAGGTTGTGTGCCCGTGGGCTCGCGTACACTAGGCGGTCGGAGCGGACGGAGTTCGAGCAGATCAGCTCTATCGAGCACAGCTCTATGACGAGCACAGCGCTTCGAGCAGTTCGAGCAGATCCGACATGAGGGAGCGAGCAGGTGCCCCGAGGCGACGGCCGTTTGACCGACGATCTCGACCCCCAGGAGCGCGGCCCCCAGGACGCCTGTGGCGTCTTCGGTGTCTGGGCGCCCGAGGAAGAGGTCGCCAAACTCACCTACTTCGGGCTCTACGCACTACAACACCGAGGTCAGGAAGCAGCCGGCATCGCGGTGAGCGACGGCTCCGGCGTGGTGGTCTACAAGGACATCGGCCTGGTCTCCCAGGTCTTCGACGAGCCGACCCTGGCGAGCCTCCGCGGCCACCTGGCGATCGGCCACGCGCGCTACTCCACCACCGGCGGATCCAACTGGGAGAACGCGCAGCCCACGATCCGCGCGACCCCGGCCGGTACGACGATCGCGCTGGCGCACAACGGCAACCTGGTGAACACCGCCGAGCTCGCCAAGGAGGTCGCCGACCGCGGCCTCGAGGTGGGCGACGCCACATCCGACACCGCTCTGGTCACCACGCTGCTCGCCGGCCGCCCGGACCTCTCGGTCGAGGCCGCCGCGATCGAGCTGCTGCCGACCCTGCGCGGTGCCTTCAGCTTCGTCTTCATGGACGAGCACACCCTCTACGCCGCCCGTGACCCGCAGGGCGTCCGCCCGCTGGTGCTGGGCCGGATGGAGCGCGGCTGGGTGGTCGCGAGCGAGACCGCGGCGCTGGACATCACCGGCGCCAGCTTCGTCCGCGAGGTCGAGCCGGGCGAGATCATCGCGATCGACGAGCACGGCCTGCGTTCCTCGCGGTTCGCGGCCCCGGAACCCAAGGGCTGCCTCTTCGAGTACGTGTACCTCGCCCGCCCGGACACCACGATCGCCGGCCGGAACATCTACTCGGCCCGGGTCGAGGTGGGCCGCCGTCTCGCCAAGGAGCACCCGGTCGAGGCGGACCTGGTGATCGGCGTGCCGGAGTCGGGTATCCCGGCCGCGATCGGCTACGCGGAGGCCTCCGGTATTCCGTACAGCGCCGGCTTCATGAAGAACGCGTACGTCGGCCGGACCTTCATCCAGCCCTCGCAGACCATCCGTCAGCTCGGTATCCGGCTCAAGCTGAACCCGCTGCGCGAGGTGGTCCGCGGCAAGCGGATCGTGGTCATCGACGACTCGATCGTCCGGGGCAACACCCAGCGGGCCCAGATCCGGATGCTGCGCGAGGCCGGGGCGCTCGAGGTGCACGTTCGCATCTCCTCGCCGCCGGTGAAGTGGCCGTGCTTCTACGGCATCGACTTCGCGACCCGGGCCGAGCTGATCGCGAACGGTCTGGAGATCGACGGCATCCGCCGCTCGATCGGCGCCGACAGCCTCGGCTACGTCTCGCTGGACAACCTCGTCCAGGCGACCGAACAGCCGAAGTCCCGGCTCTGCATGGCCTGCTTCGACGGTGAGTACCCGATCGAGCTGCCGACCGGTGACCTGATCGGCAAGCACGTGCTCGAGGGCGTCGGCAAGCGCGCGGCGAGACCTTCCGCGGCCACCGAGGCGGCGGTCGCCGAGCTCGAGACCGGCTACGAGACCCGGGAGTACGCGGACGGCCACTCGGCACCGGTGCCGCTGGTGGCCAGTCCCGGCGGCGCGACCGCGCTGCACCACCCGTGACCTGATCAACTTCAGACTCTCTGCCACTTAACGCAGAACCACTAAGGGGAGAACCGTGACGCACGTGTCCGAGCGCAGCAGTGCCGGATCCAACGGTGCCGAGGGCGGCGGCGACCGCCAGCTGTGGACGGCCGGCGCCCGCCCTGGAGCGCGTAAGCGCTCGGCCACGTACGCGGACGCGGGTGTCTCCATCCACGCGGGGGACCGCGCGGTCGAGCTGCTGAAGTCCAAGGTGAAGAAGACCACCCGGCCCGAGGTGATCGGTGACCTGGGCGGCTTCTCCGGCCTGTTCCGGCTCAACGCCCAGAAGTACAAGAGCCCGATCCTGGCGTCCTCCACCGACGGCGTCGGCACCAAGCTGGTGATCGCCCAGCAGCTCGACATCCACGACACCATCGGCATCGACCTGGTCGCCATGGTCGTCGACGACCTGGTCGCCTGCGGTGCCGAGCCGCTCTTCCTGCTCGACTACATCGCCTGCGGCGAGGTCGTCCCGGACAAGGTCGCCGAGATCGGCGCCGGCATCGCCGACGGCTGCCGGTACGCCGGCTGCGCCCTGCTCGGTGGCGAGACCGCCGAGCACCCCGGCGTGTTGCGCCCGGACGAGTACGACGTCTCCGCGACCGGCGTCGGCGTGGTGGAGGAGAGCGAGATCCTCGGCCCGCAGAAGGTCGAGGTCGGCGACGCGGTGATCGCGATGCGCTCCTCGGGCCTGCACTCCAACGGCTACTCCCTGGTCCGGCACGTGCTGCTCGGCGCCGGCCGGATGCGGCTGGACACCGTGGTCGACGACTTCGGCAACCAGCGCACCCTCGGCGAGGAGCTGCTCACCCCCACCAAGATCTACGCCAAGGACTGCCTCGGCCTGATCGAGGAGACCGACGTCCGGGCGTTCTCGCACGTCACCGGCGGCGGCATCCCCGGCAACCTGGTCCGGGTCCTGCCCGAGACGATGGACGCCGTGGTGGACCGCTCCACCTGGCGCCCGCAGCCGATCTTCGACCTGATCCAGGCGAAGGGTCGGATCGAGGACTCCGAGATGGAGGCCACCTTCAACATGGGCGTCGGCATGTTCGCGATCGTCTCGTCCGACGACGCCGACCGGGCGATGGCCTACCTCACCGGCCGCGGCGTCGAGGCGTGGCAGGTCGGCGAGGTGCTGGAGGGCACCGGCCAGGTGCAGATGATGGGTTCGTACACCCGCGGCTGAACCTGTGGAATCACCTGTGTGCCAGGTAAGAGATCAATCAGTGCTGGTCCGCGAGCCTGGTTCGCGGTAGCTCGAACGTGAAATGATCCGTGTGTGCTGATGTCCGGCACATACGGATCTTTTCGCATAGTGGGTAGACAGCTGGGCCTAGCCTGAGTCAGTCACGGGTGCCGCAACGGGAGGTGCGCGATGGCGGAGGCGTGGAGCGGGATGCGGGGCATCTCGGCGGTGCCCGGATACGTCGTCATGCAGCCGACTACTCTGTGCAATCTGGCCTGCGGGTACTGCTACCTACCGTTTCGCCGGGAGAACCGGAAGATGCCGGTCGCGGTCGCCGAGGCGGTCGCGGCCGAGGTCGCCGACTTCGCCCGCGATGACCGCTTCTCCGTGGTCTGGCACGGCGGTGAGCCGCTCGCCGCCGGTACGGCTCACCTGGGTGCCCTCTTCGCGCCGTTCGGCACCGGAGTGGAGCACCACGTGCAGACCAACGCGACGCTGATCGACGACGCGTGGTGCGAGTTCTTCCTCGCCCACGACGTCCGGGTCAGCGTCAGCGTGGACGGCCCGCGCGAGCGCAACGGCGATCGGGTGGACCGGGGCGACAAGCCGGCCTACGACCTGATCATGAAGGGGATCGGGGCGCTGCGCCGGCACGGCATCCCGTTCTCCACCCTCTGCGTGGTGAGCGACCCCCGCCCCGGCGTCGCCACCGAGCTGTACGAGTTCTTCCTCGGCCTCGGCTGCGAGGTGCTCGGCATCAACGTGGAGGAGCTCGAGGGCGTGAACCTGCGGACCAACCGGCACGACCCGGCCGCGGTGACCGCCTTCTGGGCCGAGCTGGTCGGCGCCTGGCGCCGTGACCCCCGGATCCACCTGCGCGAGATCGAGTGGTCCCTGCGGTACGCCGCGGCCGTCCTGGACGGCACGGCGGACGGGCTGCTGCCCCGGCGGCTGGATCCGATCCCGACCATCGCGCAGGACGGCTCGGTGGTCCTGCTCTCGCCCGAACTGGCCGGCTTCCACGACCCCCGGTACGGCGATTTCACCAGTGGCAACGTGCTGACCGCGCCGCTGCGGGAAATCCTCTCCACGGCCGCGGAGACGCCGTGGATAGGGGAGTTCCTGCGCGGGATAGAGGGCTGCCGCCGTTCGTGCCCGTACTTCGGCTTCTGCGGCGGGGCGCACGCGGCCAACCGCTACTTCGAGCACGGCAGGTTCGACGTCACCGAGACGGATCACTGCCGCAACAGCAAGATTCGCCTACTGGAGGGAGTGTTGGACCATGCCCGAGATCACCAGGCCACGGCCGTCTGAGAACGTGGGGACGGACCCGGTGACGGCACGCGTGCACGACACTCGGGACGGCCTGGCCGCACTCATCGCGGAGGCGGAAGCGGCCCGTGGGCAGCGCGCCGAGGAGACACCGCAGAACGGCGGCTCGGCGGTCTGCGCCTGGAACCACTTCGAGAACATCCCAACGTTCTACAACTGGAACAACCGGCCTCGCTGAGAAGCGGAGGCGGAGAGGTGGTTGGTCCCAGCCCACGCGGACAGAGGCCCGCGTGGGCTTCGGTTGTAACCGTTAGGAGTTGGTGACCACGACACACGGGAGCACGCGGGGTCAGTCCGCGTGCCCTGTGCAGTACGGGTCAAAGCCGCCTTGGAGGCGACCAGGAATCCTGGTCGTCGTCAGCGTCATCCTCGTCATCGTCGACGAACTCTTCGTTGTCGTCGTCGAAATGACGGTCGGACTGGCGTGTACCCGCCAGTTCGCGCTGCAAGGCGGTGAGGTCGGTGTTCGGGGAGTGATACTTCAACTCCCGGGCCACCTTCGTCTGCTTGGCCTTAGCACGGCCGCGCCCCATGGCTCGACCCCCTCGCACAGAATTCGGGGCAGCCCGAAGGCGGGCCCCGATGACGTCAGGCATCTCTCGTGGGTCTTACGGTACATGGACGACGCCGTGTTCGGCACCTCGGGTTGCGTGTGACACTGCCGCGCGTCGCGGTTCTCTTGCTCCACGGGTCGCGCGGCAGTCACTGATCGGTCTCAGCCGAGGTAGATCGCCCGCAAACGGCCGACCTCCGCCATCCTCCGTTCGGCCAGCCGATCGGCGGCCACGGCGGGCGGCACCCCCTCGTCGCCGGCGAGCTGGAGGATGCGCCGGGTGGTCTCCAGGATCCCGGTGGCGCGGAGCTTGGCCCGTTCGAAGTTGAAGCCCTGGATCTCGTCGGCCACCTGGATGACGCCGCCGGCGTTCACCACGTAGTCCGGGGTGTAGAGGATGCCGCGGTCGTCGAGGAGCTTGCCGATGCCGGGGTGGGCCAGCTGGTTGTTGGCGCCGCCGGTCACCACCCTGGCCCGCAGCGCCGGGACGGTCTCGTCGTTCAGGGCGCCGCCGAGGGCGCAGGGCGCGTACACGTCGATGTCGGCGGAGATCAGCGCGCTGGTGTCGGCGACCAGGTGGATACCGGGGTGGGTGGTGCGGGCCCAGTCCAGCGCCGTCGCGCTGACGTCGGTGGCGACCACCGTGGCGCCGTCGTCGAGCAGGTGGCCGGCGAGGTACTTGCCGACCTTGCCGAGGCCCGCGATGCCGACCGTGCGGCCCTTCAGGGTGGGACTGCCCCAGGTGTGCTCGGCCGCGGCCCGCATGCCCTGGAAGACGCCCCAGGCGGTGAGCACCGACGAGTCGCCGGCGCCGCCGTGCTCGATGCTGCGGCCGGTCACATACCGGGTCTCCCGGGCGACCACGTCCATGTCCGGTACGTAGGTGCCGACGTCGCAGGCGGTGTAGTAGCGGCCCTTCAGCGACTCCACGAAGCGGCCGTAGGCGCGCAGCAGGGCCTCGGACTTGGTGGTGGCCGGGTCGCCCCAGATGACAGCCTTGCCGCCGCCCAGGTCCAGCCCGGCGAGGGCGTTCTTGTACGCCATCCCCCGGGACAGCTTCAGCACGTCCGCGAGAGCGGCTTCCTCGTTCTCGTACGGGTAGAAGCGCGTGCCGCCGAGCGCGGGCCCGAGCGCGGTCGAGTAGATGCCGATGATCGCCTTGAGGCCGGTCACCCGGTCCTGGCAGAAGACGACCTGTTCGTGTCCGCTGGCCTCGTTGCCGTCGGTGTCGAACACACCCATCGCTGTTCTCCTGATTCTCCTGTGTGGGCCTTCGTGGGGCCCGTCCCCGGTGGGATACGCCGGACAATGCGAGCTTATGCCCGGCCCCGCCCCGGTCCGGGTGGGCGAATGGCACGGCGATTACGCCCGCGCGGGAAGTTCCACTCGGCCGATTTCGTGAAAGGATCGCGCCGTGCCGTCACTGTTCGCGTCGTACCTACGGGTTTACGAGCCGCTGACCGCCTTCGACCGGGACCGGCAGGTCTTCTGGCGCCGGTATGCGAAGGAGGGCCGCGATCTCGGTCCGGTCGAGGGGCCGGTCCGTCAGCGCACCGCCGTGCTGGAGGCGCTCGGCGCGGGCTGGACCCGCCTGCCCGACCTGCCCGATGAGGCGTACGTCCTGGAGTGGGAGAACGCGCTGCTGATCTGCCCGTGGAACCTGCGCCTGCGGGTGGCCGAGGCGGCTCTGAACGCGCGGGACGGCGTGCCCGCCGTGCTCGCCGACGCCTTCGTCCCGCCGGTGCTGGCCGGCCAGGCGAAGGCCGTGGTGGAGGACTGGCGCAGCGGCGCGAAGGTGCTGGAGCAGGGCGTGCCGCGGGTGCACGAGCAGATCGCCACGTGGGGTGTGCCGCTGCGCTGGTTCGCCTTCGTGGACCTGGACGAGCGGGAGATCGCGCTGACCGGCCGCCGCCGGATGCTGCGGTACCGCACCGAGATCTCCAAGGCCCGCCGCCGGGCGCACCGTGCGGTGTCGGTGCTCCGCAAGGCGCTGGGCGACGCGCCGATCACCGAGGCGGTCGAGGAGGGCACCCGATGGCTGGAGGAGTTCCATCCGCGGTCGGTGGTCGAGCTCGACTACGGCGGCCTGGTAAACCTCCTTCCGGAGGACACCCTCACTTCGGATGATTCCCCCGGACTGGTGGCTGCCGGACTTTCGGCACTTTCTCGCGGTGACGCTGAGTCAGCGAGCGAGGCCTATGAGAAGTTGACCGCCCGCTGGCGCGCGGTGGCTCTTCTCGAACGAAGCAACTGAGCTGCGAAAATAGGACAGACGCGTACGTAATTCATCGACGAACACTCACATGAGAGCGCTCCCGAGGCGAATACTCTTCGTAATCGCCAATCCGCGAAGCGTGATAATCGGACTAAACGCGGCACTATCTGGCGTAGAAAACACGCAAAAATCGGGCATGCTTCATCCGTCTATCTGGGGACGTTCGTCCGTTCGGCCCATGTCGGACATCGGGGACTAGCCGGACCATGAGAGACGCACCGGCCGGCGGGACCCCGGCCGATGTTTTTAGGTACCTGTGGAGGAGTGACCGATGGCATCGCGTACGCACGATCCTGAGCCGCTACTAACGCCGGCCGAGGTGGCGTCGATGTTCCGTGTCGACCCGAAGACCGTCACCCGGTGGGCCAAGGCGGGCAAGCTCAGCGCTATCCGCACGTTGGGTGGCCACCGTCGCTACCGGGAGTCGGAAGTTCGTGCCCTGCTGCAGGGGCAGATTCCCACGCAGCGTCAGGGTGACTGAACAGTCGACTGAGATCGTTGCAAGGGGCGAGCGCTGGGGAAGGCGATCGCCCCTTCTTCGTTTCCCGTTCTTTTCCTAGATCAACGACGGGCCGGCCGGTGGGACACGGCCGGTTCGCACATCAGCTGACGAGTACGGCGACCGTGCCGTCGGCACCCCGGCGTAGCCGGCTGCCGAGCATGGTCAGGCGGCCCATCAGGCCGTACTTCCGCTTGAGCGTCGCGCCCACCCGGTGCAGATCGGCCGCGTCGCCGAGCCGGGCGGTGGCCTCCATCGCCTCGCCGGCGGGAGTGCCGCGCACGTCGCAGGGGGCGACGGTGACCCGGCCGCTGTTGCGGATCCGCTTCACCTTGCCGCTGTCCGCCACGGTCCAGAACGCCAGGCCGTCGCCGTCCGGCACCACCCAGAGCGGGGTCGCGACCGCGCGCCCGTCCCGGCGGAACGTGGTGAGCAGGACATACTTTTGCGAGCCCAGTTGCTCCAGCGCGGTCATGCCTCAAGAGTAATGACCATGGAACAGCCGACGATCGGCGACGCCTTCGGCGACATGATCACAGACGCGTACGCGGTACGGACCGGCATCGGTCCCCGGCCCCTGGCGGGAGGACGACTACCCCGCCCGGTGATCGAGGTGATCGAGCGGGACGACGGGCTGATCAACGGCGCCCCGGCGGACCACTACCTGGACGAGCCGGACGCCTGGCAGCCGCACGACCACCGCGCGCTGCGCCTCTGCCGGGGCCACGTGCTCGACATCGGGGTGGGCGCCGGCCGGATCGCGATCGAACTGCAGAGCCGCGGGATGGCGGTGACCGGCCTGGACACCTCGCGGGGCGCCATCGAGGTGTCCCGCCGGCGCGGCCTGCGGGACACCGTGCTCGCCACCGTGGACGAGTACGCCCGGGCCGCCGCGCGGTACGACACGTTCCTGCTGCTCGGCAACAACCTCGGCCTGCTGGAGAGCCGGGAGCGGGCGCCGGTGATGCTGGACGCGCTGGCCCGGCTGGCCAACCCGGGCGCCCGGATCCTGGCCCAGGGCGCGGACCCGTACGGGACGAGCGACCCGGTGCACGTCGGCTATCACGAGCGGAACCGGGCCCGGGGGCGCTTCGGCGGTCAGCTGCGGCTGCGGCTGCGCTACCGGATGGTCGCCAGCGAGTGGTTCGACTACCTGAACTGCTCGGCCGAGGAGTTGGAGACGCTGGTGGCGGGCACGCCCTGGCGCCTCACGTCGATCGACGACCGGGACCGCCCCTACTACCTTGCGGTCATGGAGTTGATGCGATGACCCTCACCTCACGGCAGGTCCGGCTCAGCCGCCGGATGTCCCTGGTGCTGCGGCACCGCCCGGAGACCGCCGGGCTGACCCTCGACGCGAACGGCTGGGTGCCGGTCGCGGATCTCCTCGCGGCGCTCGGCATCGGCCGGGCCGAGCTTGACGTGGTGGTGGCGGAGAACGACAAGTCCCGGTTCGCGATCACCGCCGGGCCGGACGGCGTGGAGCGGATCCGGGCCAGCCAGGGGCACTCCCGGCGGGTCGCGGTCGACCTGGATCTGCCGCCGGCCACCCCGCCCGAGGAGCTCTACCACGGCACCCCGCGGCAGAACCTGGAGTCGATCCTGCGCGACGGACTGCGACCGCGCAGCCGGCACCACGTACACCTCTCCGCCGACGTGCCCACCGCGATCCGGGTGGGCCGGCGGCGATCGGCCGACGTCGTGGTCCTCGCGGTCGCGGCCGGAGCCCTGGCGGCCGAGGGCCACGTCTTCCACCGGAGCGAGAATGGGGTTTGGCTTACCTCAGTCGTGCCCTCCGCGCGTCTTTCGGTAAAACGGACAAATCCGTAATCTGCCAGGTTGATCGTCCATCCACAGTGGCCTTACCCCTCGATCGCCGGACGGCACCCGCGATGCCTCGTTAGCGTGGACGAATGGGGACGGTCACGCGGCGTCAACTCACCGATCTCCCCAGCACACCCGGACTGATCATCGCGCTCGTTCTCGTCGCGATCCTCGCGGCGCTCTCCTTCGGCCTGCCGGCGGTGGACCGGGCTGTCTCGGCCCAGCGACCGGTGCGCGCCGGCGAGCCGTACCGGGTCGGTGCCGGGGTGTCCGTGGTGCCACCACCCGGCGCCACGCTGGACGTCACCGGCACGCGGCCGGGCGACGATCGCGGCACCGCTCTCTTCCGGATCGGCGCGGTGCGGTACGCCATCGCCGTCCAGCCCTTCGACGGCGACCTGACCGCGGCCGCCGTCCGGCTCCGTCAGCGCATCACCGGCACCTCCGGGTATCAGGTGACCGGCACCCAGCTGGCCGTCTCCACCGCCGGCGGGCTGGCCGGCCTGCAGGGTGGATACACCGCCGGCGACCGCGGTGGCCGGTACGCCGTTTTCGTCGCGCACGGCCTGACCATCGAGGTCACCGTCAGCGGCGGCGACCTCGACCTGGGCCGCAGCCTCCCGACCATCGACGCCAGCACCAAGACCCTGCGCTACGAGGGGACCCGATGAGTGATCCGGTGCGTCCCGGGGCCTCCCGGGCGGCGGCCTTCGCGCGCAACCCCGCGTTCTGGGTGGTGATCCTGCTGCTGGCGGTCGGTGCGGTCCGGATGTCGCAGATCCTCGCGCGGTTCCTGGAGGCGTTCCCGATCGCCACGGTCGCCGCCATCGGCCTCTTCGGGCTGCTCGCCATCCCGTTCTGGCTCTTCGTCTCCGAGCTCGACTTCCTGGAGCGCGAGCCGGCCGGGCTGATGTCGGTCGCGTTCGCCTGGGGCGGCCTGGTTGCCACCAGCGTCTCCATTCCGGCCAGCACCGCGCTGGAGAACCTGATCGCCAAGATCGGCTCACCCAGCCTGGCCGCCGAGTGGGGTGCCGCGCTCGCCGGTCCCAGCGTCGAGGAGATCGCCAAGACCCTCGGCGTGGTGGCGATCGTGCTGATCGCCCGCTCGCAGGTGAACAGCGTGCTGGACGGTGTCGTCTACGGCGCCCTGGTCGGCCTCGGCTTCCAGATCGTCGAGGACGTCGTCTTCGCGATCGGCGCCGTCGCGCTGGCCGGGCAGGGCGATCAGATTCAGCCGGTGGTCACCACGTTCCTGGTGCGCGGCTTCCTCGCCGGGGTCTGGAGCCACACCCTCTTCGGTGCGCTGGCCGGCGCCGGCATCGGCTACCTGGTGGTCACCACCGACCGCGGCCGCGCCCACCGGATCATCATGGCCGGGCTGGCGCTCTTCGGTGCCTGGGCCTCGCACGTGCTCTGGAACTCGCCGCTCTTCCGCGAGGGCCTCGGCAACGGCGCGGTGGCGCTGCTGGCCGTGCTGGTCTTCAAGGGCCTGCCACCGCTGCTGCTCATCCTCTACCTGGTGCGCCGTGCGCACGACCGGGAGGCGGCCTACTACGTCGCGCAACTGGCATCGCTGCGCGATCCCGAGCTGATCACCGTCGGGGAGCTGCGTGCGCTCGGCTCCGGCTCCCGTCGTGCGGCGGCCCGGCGGCATGCCGCGGCCTCGGCGGGTCGTCAGGCCCGGGTTCGGGTACGGCGGCTCCAGCGTGCCCAGGCCCGGCTCGCCGTCGAGCTCAGCCGCGCGTCCGCCGGCTCCACCGAACGGCCCGACGGCCGGCACCACGACGACGTCCGGGAGCAACGTGCGGCGCTGGTGGCACTCGGGCACCCCGAGGCCGTGGAGGGTGTCCACTCCTGGCGGCACACCGCCTCCACGGTCGGGACGACCGCCGTGGCGATCGCGGTGCTCTGGGTCGCTCTCTCCGCTCTCGGCGGAGGCTGAGCGCGGGTCAGACCTGCGGGGGCAGACCACCGTCGCCGTCGACCACGGTGTCCGGGGTGCCGTCCTCGTCGAGGTCGACCATGGTGATGTCGACCTTGCCGTCGCCGTCGGTGTCGAACTGGTACAGGTCGGGCTTGCCGTCGCCGTCGGTGTCGGAGACCCAGACGTCGGTCTTTCCATCGCCGTTGGCGTCGCTGGTGATCAGGTCGACCCGGCCGTCGCCCCGGGTCTCCACGTTCTCCTGCGGCTCGCTCATGGGTTTCCTCCCCTTGCTGCCTCAGCCGGATCTTCCGGCGCAACGGCCACATGCATACCCGATCCGCGCAAGCGCCAGTCCTGCGGGCTGTGACGGGTATCGCTGGTCGTGCCTCCGGCCAGGGGTAACGTACGCCGTCGTGGATATAGCGGAAGACGGCACGCAGCACCTGTTCACCTCGAACGGCGGCGGTGCGGCGGCCGAGCGGATGGGCATCAAGATCACTGAGGCCACGGCCGAGCGGGTGGTCGGCACGATGCCGGTCGAGGGCAACACCCAGCCGTACGGTCTTCTGCACGGTGGCGCGTCCTGCGTTCTGGCCGAGACGCTCGGCTCGGTCGGTGCGGTGCTGCACGGGCAGACCGTGGACCGGCCGTTCGCGGTCGGCGTGGACATCAACGCCACCCACCACAAGGCGGCCCGCTCCGGGCTTGTGACCGGGATCGCGGTGCCGGTGCACCGGGGGCGCGCGGTCGCCACATACGAGGTGGTCATCGAGGACGAGTCCGGTGACCGGGTCTGCACGGCGCGTATCACCTGTCTGCTGCGTGGTGCCTGAAATCGCCGTGTAGGTGAGCTTTCCTTGACGCTTCCGCGTACGGTTTTCTCCGTGACCGACGTACCACAGCACGCATTCGACGACGCGGCGCAGATCCTCACGTGCGCGCTCAGCGGTGACAGCGATGCTGTGGCCGACACCTTCGACGCCCTGGTCGACCGGGAGGGCGTCATCGGCGCCTGGGACGTCGCCTGGTGCCTCGCCGCCACCATGGTGGGGCAGGTGCCCGGGCGCGGCGCCTGGACGCTGGAGTTCCCCGGCATCGACGAGGCGCGATACGACAAGCGCTGGGTCGCCCGTTTCGTCAGTGCCTATGTGAACGGCGACTTCCCGACGGGCGAGGCCCTCTTCGGTGCCGCCATCGCCGACGGTCAGCTGCCGAGCTGCCTCCTGGCGCTGGCGGGTTCCACCGTCGCGACCCTGCGTCACAGGGCAGCCTGAGAGCACGTAGCTCGTACATGAAAACCGACGGCCTGCTGGCCCGCGTGCGCAAGCTGCTCGCCATGGCCGAGGATCCGGCCTGTACGCCGGGCGAAGCCGAGGCGTTCACTATCAAGGCCGCCGAGCTGATCGCCAAGTACGGTGTCGACCAGGCGATGCTCGCCGCCGAGGACCCGGCGGCGGACCCGGTGGGCGATCGGATCGTCGTCGTCGTGCCGCCCTACGCGAGGGATAAGGCCGGGCTGCTCGCGGCGGTGGCCGCACCACTGCGCTGTCGCGTGGTGCACCTGGAGCGCGGCGGGACGGCGCGCAGTCACCTCTTCGGTCACGAGGCCGACCTGGCCCGGGCCGAGCTGCTCTTCACCTCACTGCTGGTGCAGGCCGCGCACGCGCTCGCCACCTCGCCGGTGCCGTGGGGCGAGCACCCGGCGGCCTACCGGCGGTCCTGGCTGGTCGGGTACACCGAGGCGATCCGGGCGCGACTCTGGGAGGCCGAGCGTTCCGCCGTGGCCGAGACGCCCGGCGCGGAGCTCGTGCTGGTGGACCGGACCGACCTGGTCGAGCGGAAACGGGACGAGGTGTACCCACGACTGGCGAAGCTGCCACCTCGCCGGCTACAGGGCAGTGGCCGTCTGCGGGGGTACCGGGCCGGTCAGACGGCCCACCTCGGCGGCGACTCCGAGGTCACTGCTTCTTGAGGTACAGGGCCTTCGCATACTGGGTCGCGGCGGCGACGTTGTACATGGACGCCTGGGTCATGAAGAACTGGTTGTCGGCGATGGCGCGAGCGGCCGGTGCCGACCCGGACCAGCGGATGTCGGCCTCCACCTCGGACAGGCCACGCGCCTTGAACTGCCGGTGCATCGCGATTCTGCCCTTGCGGAAGGCCTCGCTCGCCTCCTCGGCGTTCTTCATGCAGGCGAGAGCCTTCTCGGTGAAGGCCTCAGCCAGGTTGTAGGCGCCCTGCTCGTCGTCGTTCGTGAAGCTCTGCACGGTGTCGTGCCTCCTCACCACTGGTGACCGATCCAGACACTTTCACCGACAGTAGCCCCGCGTTCAAGTGCCGGGCCTGCCGTTGTTCACGTACCTCCACTCTGGAGGATCGCGTTGTCGGCTTGTTGTTCCAGTGAAGTTGGTCGAACGGATGAGGTGCGTCGGAACGGTACCGTTCTAACATCGGTGTTCGGCGATGATCATCCTCGCCGATCCGTTCTCACCGGGGGAAACGCATGTTCCTGTTCAATCGCAAGGCGCTGGCCGCGATCGGTGTCACCGCCGCCGCGGTGGCCACCACGACCACGATGTTCAGCTCGCCGGCGCAGGCGGCCTCGGCCGGCCTGGCGAAGGTGACCGGCTCGGGCACCGTTCAGTTCAACGCACTGATGGGCAAGACGAACACGCTGGTCGTCACGATCAAGGGTCGCGTCGTGACCCTCGACGACAAGGTTGCGATCAAGCCGGGCAAGGGCTGCAAGAAGGTCGACAAGACCAAGGTGAAGTGCACGACCTCGAAGAAGACGACCAAGATCAACGTCGCGCTCGGCGACAAGAACGACACCTTCACGAACAAGACCTCCGTCGCCACCCTGATCGACGGCGGCTCCGGCAACGACACCCTCAAGGGCGGCTCCGGCGCCGACCAGCTCCAGGGCGGCTCCGGCAACGACAAGCTGTACGGCAACAACGGCGCCGACAAGCTGTACGGCGGTTCCGGCAACGACTACATCTCGGCCGGCTCCGGCAACGACTACGTCCAGGGCGACGCGGGCAACGACACCGTCTACGGCTCCACCGGCAACGACAGGCTGTACGGCCAGGACGGCACGGACAAGCTCGTCGGCGGCTCCGGCAACGACAAGCTGTACGGCGGTTCCGGCAACGACACCCTTTCCGGCGAGGCCGGTGCCGACACGATCCACGGTGACGGGGGCAACGACACCATCTCCGCGGGCGACGGCAGCGACCCCGAGGTCTGGGGCGGTTCCGGCAACGACACCATCACCGGTGGCAACGGCGACGACGTGCTGTTCGGTGGCACCGGCAACGACAAGATCTCCGGCAACGCCGGCTTCGACATCATCGCGGGCGACGACGAGGAGACCGACACCGGCGCCGACACCATCACCGGTGACGCCGGCACGGACTACATCTTCGGTGCGGGCGGCAATGACAAGATCTCCGGCGGCGACGGCGACGACTTCCTGGCCGGCTACGCGGGCGACGACACCATCACCGGCGGCACCGGCGATGACATCCTGATCGGTGAGTACCTCGACGAGGACGCTCTCGAGGAGGACGGGACCTTCGTGCCGCTGGGCAGCGACACCGCCCTCGACCTCCTCGACGGTGGCACCCACACGGCCGGCGACTACTGCATCGCGAACGCCGCGGCACAGATCTCCAACTGTGAGGAGATCGTGCAGTCCGGCGTCTCCAGCGCCGCGGCTGTGACCGGGGCGAAGAGTGCTCTCGCGCACGTCGACGACGTTCTCGCGTCGATCATCGCGGCTCAGAAGGAACTGGCCGCTCTGGTCAAGTGATCCTTGGTCTTCACCGCGAGGGCCCGGCTTCTGCCGGGCCCTCGCTCATTTGCGGAATCGACTGGGATGATGTCGCTCAGTCCACTTGAGCAGACGGGGAACGTCAGATGGACAAATCTCGCCGTAAGGTACTGGCCGCCATCGGGGTGACCGCTTCCGCGCTGGTCGTGCTCGCCGCTGCGCCCGCGCAGGCCGCCACCACCGGGGTGGCGAAGGTGACCGGGAGCGGAACGGTCGTGTTCACCGCCGCGAGCGGTAGGCAGAACTCCGTGGTCATCACGATCAAGGGCCGCACTGTCACGCTGGATGACCGGGTCGCGCTGAAGGCCGGCAAGGGCTGCAAGCGGGTCGACAAGACCAGGGTCACGTGCACGACCGCGAAGAAGACCACGAAGATTCAGGCGACCCTCGGCGACAGGAAGGACAAGGTCACCGACAAGACCTCCGTTCCCCTGTACG
Source organism: Actinoplanes sp. NPDC051851 (assembly GCF_040681165.1). Lineage (NCBI taxonomy): Bacteria > Bacillati > Actinomycetota > Actinomycetes > Micromonosporales > Micromonosporaceae > Actinoplanes > Actinoplanes sp. NPDC051851. The sequence continues at coordinate 527,182 of NZ_JBFAYF010000001.1, forward strand.
CCGACGGTGGGTCGGGCGACGACACGCTGATCGGCGGCTCCGGCAGGGACCAGCTCAAGGGCGGCACCGGAGCGGACACGATCAAGGGCCGCGATGGCCGGGACTCGCTCGCGGGCGGCGCCGGCAACGACGTGCTCGACGGTGGTTCCGGCGGCGACCAGATCATCGGTGACGACGGCGACGACGTCATCCACGGCCGTGGCGGTGCGGACGACCTCTACGGTCGGGCCGGCAAGGACGTGCTCTACGGCGATGACGGCGACGACACCGCCTACGGCGGGGACGGCGACGACACGGTCTCCGGTGGTGCCGGCGCCGACGTCATCGTCGGCGAATGGCTCGTCGAGGACAACGGGTACGTGTGGGGTGACCCCGCCGCGGTCGACCGGCTGGACGGCGGCACCGGATCGGACCGCTGCGGCATCTTCGGCACCAGCACGGCGACGAACTGCGAGGCGTTCATCCCGATCTACCCCTGGGATAACTGATCGCCTCCTGTGACGTCGATCATGAGCCCGAGTCCACCGGACTCGGGCTCATTTTTCGGGGACGCGGAGCGGTTTGATCGGAAAAAGAAAAACCCCCACATGCGTTTCCGCAGTGAGGGTCTTCGCGCGAGAGTGGCCAGGGGCGGGGTCGAACCGCCGACCTTCCGATTTTCAGTCGGACGCTCGTACCAACTGAGCTACCTGGCCGTGACTGATACTTGCGGTCCTGACGGGACTTGAACCCGCGACCTCCGCCTTGACAGGGCGGCGAGCACTCCAACTGCTCCACAGGACCTTGCTGTGCTGCATCTTGCTGTACTGCGATCTTACCGTGGTACTTTTTACTACCTTGCTTGGCTTGTCGGCAACTCGCGTTGCTAACTTACCAGTACCCCCAACGGGATTCGAACCCGTGCTACCGCCTTGAAAGGGCGGCGTCCTAGGCCACTAGACGATGAGGGCAACTCCGCCATCATTGCACATCGCGTTGGCTTCGCGATCAGCAACGTTTGGTGGCCTTAGCCCCAACCGCGCCCCGTTGAGGCCTGCAAAGCATATGTGATCCACCGAGCGGTCTCCAAATCGGTATCCCTCTTTTCTTCCGTTCCTCTCTGACCAGGGGAAACGTCAGGTCGATCGGCTGGTGGCGGCCGTGGTGACGAGCCGGGCGGCCTCCGGGAGGGAGCTCAGGCGGGTGACTCCGGGGGGCAGATCATCGGGCGGCCAGCCCGGTCCGGCTGCGGCGACCACGACGGGCGGGCGCGGTACGGCGCGCAGGCGGGTCAGCTGATCCACCGCACCGGTCGCGGGCAGTTGGGACCAGACCACCACGACGGCCGGGCCGGTACGGTCCACGGCGTCCAGAAGGGCCTCCGGTGGCAGGCGGGCCCCGAAGAGACGGCTCGGCACCCCGGCCTCGGCCAGGGCCGCGCCGAGCGCCTCCAGCGGCAGCGTGTGCTGCTCCTCGTCGGCGGCGGCCAGGAGCACCAGCGGCGATGAGCCGAGACCGCCGAAGACCCCGGAGGACGGGCCGTTCCAGTCGCTGCCGGCCACCGGCACCGCGGCGAGCGCCTCGGTCACCGTCCGGGACAGCAGGTGCTCCACCTCGATGAAGCGCCCCGTCGCCGCGTAGCGCTCGCCGATGCCGATCAGCACCGGCATGATCACTTCGGTCCAGGCCCCGACCACGCCACGGTCGGCGACGGCGGTGCCGAGGAGCCCGCGCATCGCCGGTGCGTCCAGCCGCATCGCGGCCCGGGCCAGCCCGCGTGCCGAGGCGTCGGCCTGACCGAGAGCGATCACCTGGCCGCCGCCCTGGCCGGGTGCCGGGTCCGGGGAGGAGACCCGCCCCGACGGAGCGCCCCGGGCCCACGCCGCGGCCTCCGCCGGCGCCACACCCTGGGCGGTGAGCCGCTGCATGACCTGCAGCCGGTCCATGTCCTCGCGGGTGTACCGCCGGTGATGTCCCGGCTCGTGGCGGCTCGGGCCGAGCCCGTACCGCTGATGCCAGGTCCGCAGGGTGGTCACCGCGACGCCGAGCCGCCGCGCGGCGGCCCCGGCGGTCAGCGCCTCATCGCCCACCCGGCCGCTCCGAAAAGACGACGCGACAGGCGACGAACGAGGCGACGCTCCAGGCGGCAAGCGAGGCGGCAAGCGAGGCGGCAAGCGAGGCGGCAAGCGAGGCGGCAAGCGAGGCGGCGAGCGGGGTGGCGAACGCACCGGGATGGATCACGAGACGGCCTTGGTGATCCGCTGGGCGGCCAGCTTCCCGGAGATCAGGACCATCGGCACGCCCACGCCCGGCTGCGTCCCCGACCCGGTGAACACCACGTTCGGCAGGGTCGGGTGCAGGTTCCCCGGTCGGAACGGCCCGGTCTGCCGGAACGTGTGCGAGGCCGCGAACGGCGTACCCGCCGCCATCCCCTCGTCCGCCCAGTCCGCCGGCGTGATGATCCGCTCCACCTCGACGCCGTCCCGGAAGCCGATGTAGCCGCGCCGCTCCAGCACCCGCATGATCTCGTCGGCGTAGCGCCGGTCGAGCCCGCCGCGCCAGTTCATCGGCCCGGCCTCCAGGTTCGGCGTCGGGGCGAGCACGTAGTACGCCTGCCGTCCCTCGGGCGCCGCCGACGGGTCGGTGTGCGTGGGGTTGGTGACGAGCAGGGAGGGGTCGCTCATCAGCAGTCCCTTCCGGATCACCTCGTCGAACGTGCCGCGCCAGGCCGTACCGAAATGGATGTTGTGGTGTGCGATCTTGGAATATGCCTGGCGGGATCCGATGTGCAGGACCACGCAGGAGGGGGAGTAGCTCAGGCGGCGGGTGCGGCGCCGAGCCGGGAGCAGGTCGCGGTAGGCGATCGGCAGATCCGGATTGAGTACGACCACGTCCGCCGCGAGATGCTCCCCGCCCGCCGTGACCACGCCGGTCGCCCGCCCGTGCGCGGTGGTGACCCGCTCGACCGTGGTGTCGTACCGGAAGACCACGCCGTGCTTCTCCGCCGCCCCGGCCAGCGCCTTCGGCACCGCGTGCATGCCGCCGGCCGGGTAGTAGACGCCGGCCACCGAGTCGAGGTAGGCGATCACCGCGTAGACCGCGAGCGCGTCGTGCGGTGCGAGACCGGCGTACATCGCCTGGAACGAGAAGATCCGCTGCGTACGCGGGTCGCGGAAGTATTCGTTGATCTTCGGCTGGAGACGGCGGAACGCGCCCATCCCGAGTAGCCGCAGCAGGTTGAGGTTGACCAGATCGACCGGGGTGTCCAGGTTCCGGTCGATGAAGTGGTGCCGTTCCAGCTGCCAGAGCCGCCGGGCGAAGTCGACGAACCGCAGGTAGCCGTCGGCCTCCCGGGGCCCGCAGACCCGGGCGATCTCGGCGGCCATCCGGGTGGTGTCGGTCTTCACGTCCAGGGTGGAGCCGTCCGGGTAGTACGCCCGGTACGCCGGGTGCAGCGGGGTCAGCTCCAGCCAGTCGCTCAGGTTCTCGCCGACCGCGGCGAGCGGCTCGGCGATCAGCTCCGGCATGGTCAGCACGGTCGGACCGGTGTCGAATTCGTAGCCGCCGACCGCGAGGCGCCCGGCGCGGCCGCCCGGCACCAGCTCGCGTTCGACGACGGTGACCTGGCGGCCGGCGGCGGCCAGGTGAAGGGCGGTGGCCAGCCCGGCCAGCCCGGCGCCGACCACGATGACCCGGTCGGTTGGCCCGGAAACGGTACGCACTACGTCACAGCTCCAAGGAGGGGGGAGTCAAGCCGGGGCCATCATGCCGGTCGGTGTGTCGCCACGGTGGCCAGCTCGATCAGCGTCGCGCGGGCCTCCGGCTCGATCGGCGCCCCGGCCAGTGCGGTGAGCCCCTCGGCGACCCGGGCCCGGATCAGCTCCTCGACCCGGGCCGGTGCGCCGGTCTCGGCGATGATCTGCGCCTGCCGCTCGGGCCCGGCGGTGGCCAGCTCGTCGAGCTGCGCGGGGCGGGCCATCTGCCGGGCCAGCATGAGCAGCGCGGTCGGCTTTCCGGTACGCAGATCGTCCCCGGCCGGCTTCCCGGTGACCGCCGGGTCGCCGTAGACGCCGAGCAGGTCGTCGCGGAGCTGGAACGCCTCGCCGACCGCGAGCCCGTAGACCCGGTACGCCTCGCCCACCGAGGGGTGGCAGCCGCCGGCGAGGGCCAGGCCGAAGGAGAGCGGCCACTGCACGGTGTAGCTCGCGGTCTTGTGCCGGGCCACCAGCAGCGCGCGCTCCAGCGACCAGTCGCCGGGCGCGGTCTCGCCGAGGACGTCCAGGTACTGCCCGGCGACGGCCTCGACGCGCATCCGGTCGTAGCGGGCACGGACCTCGAGCAGGGTGGCCGGCGGGACGGGTGTCCGGGCGAGCAGCTGGTCGGCCCAGACCAGGCAGAGGTCCCCGATCAGCACAGCGGCCGAGTTGCCGAAGCGCTCCCCGTGCCGGCCCGCGAAGATCCGGTGTGCGGTGGGCCGGCCGCGGCGGGTGGCCGAGTCGTCCATCAGGTCGTCGTGGACCAGGGCGAACGTGTGCATGAGCTCCAGCGCGCCGAGCGCCGGCAGCAGTGGCTCGGCGGGCTCGGCCGGTCCGGCGACCCCGCGCCACCCCCAGTACGCGAATGTGGGGCGCAGTCGCTTGCCCCCCGCCAGGACCAGGTCCCGGGCCGTTCGCGCGAAGCCGCCGAGCTCCGGGTCGATGGTGTCGAGCATTCCGATCTGCGCGGAGAGGAACCCGGCGAGAGTCCCCTCGACCGCGCCGATCAGCCCGCTGTCCGAGGCCGGTTGCCGGGGTATCGCGAGGCGATTCCCGTCGAGGGTGTCATGGGCCACGATCGGTACCGTACCCTAACTCGTGAAGTTGCGTCGATTCGTGCGTCGATTCAAAAGACTCAGCCGGGAGGCCCGGGGATGACTACCGATCTGGCAGCTGCCTATGCGCGATGCCGGGAGCTGCATCGGGAACACGGGCGAACGTATTACCTGGCGACCCGGTTGCTACCGGCCTGGAAGCGCCGCCATGTGCATGCTCTGTACGGATTCACCCGATTCGCTGACGAGATCGTCGACCGCACCGAGTCGTTGCCGCCCGCCGAGCGGGCCGCCCGGTTGCGGGACTGGTCCGACCGTTTCCTCGCCGGGCTGCGCGGCGCCGAGGCCGACGACCCGCTGCTCCCCGCGGTGCTGCACACCATCGCGGTCTTCGACCTGGACGTCGCCGACTTCGAGAAGTTCCTGCGCAGCATGGCGATGGACCTCACGGTCACCCGGTACGCGACCTACCCCGACCTGCTGGATTACATGGACGGCTCGGCCGCGGTGATCGGCACGATGATGCTGCCGATCCTCGGCTCCAGCGATCCGGTCGCCGCCCGGGAGCCGGCCCGTCAGCTCGGCCTCGCGTTCCAGCTGACCAACTTCGTCCGGGACGTCGCCGAGGACCTCGACCGCGGCCGCGTCTACCTCCCCGAGGAGCACCTGGCCGCCTTCGGTGTGACCCGCGAGACACTGGAGCGCCGGGTGGCCACGCCCGAGGTGAAGGCGCTGATCCGGGACGAGGTGGCCCGGGCACGCGAGCACTACGCCCTGGCCGCGCCCGGCATCCCGCTGCTCGAGCCGGCGTCGCAGGCCTGCATGCGTACGGCGTTCCAGCTCTACGGAGGCATCCTGGACGAGATCGAGGCCGCCGACCACGACGTCTTCGCCCGCCGTGCCACGGTTCCCCACCACCGCCGTGCCGCGGTCGCGGTGCGCAGCCTGCTCACCCGGCCGGGAACACCGGTCCAACTGGCGGCGTGACATGAGGATCGCGCTGTTCACCCGGGATCTGCGCGTACGGGATAATCCGCTTTTGACGGAGGATGCCGTCCCGCTCTTCGTCCTCGATCCGCATCTCGCCGGTCTCTCTTCAAACCGCCTGCGTTTCCTGTACGAGTCACTGGACGATCTGCGTTCCGCGCTTCGCGACCTCGGCGGGGACCTGGTGATCCGCGAGGGTGACCCGGTGGCGGAGACCATCCGGCTGGCCCGGGAGACCGGTGCGGACGCGGTGAGCGTGGCGCACGACGTCACCGCCTATGCCCGGCGGCGCGAGGAGCGGCTTCGCGAGGAGTGCGAGCGACACCGCCTGGAGCTGCGGGTCACCCCGGGGGTCACCGTGGTGCCGCCCGGTGAGGTGCGGCCCAGCTCCGGGGGCCGGGCGTACCGGGTGTTCTCGCCGTACCACCGGGCCTGGGAGGGCGTGAGACTCCGCCCGCTCGCCGACCGGCCCCGCACGATCACGCTGCCGTCCGGCCTCGCCGTGGGCCGGCTGCCCCGGATCCCGGACGGCGAGTCGCCCGACCTCCTGCCGGGCGGCGAGACCGAGGCCCGCCGGCGGCTGCGTTCCTGGTCGCGTTCCCTCTCCGGGTACGCCGACGCGCACGACGACCTGCCCGCCGACGGGACCAGCCGGCTCAGCGCGTACCTGAGGTTCGGGTGCCTCTCGCCGCTGGAACTCGCCGAGGCGGCCCGCGGCGAGGGTTCGGCCGGAGCGCAGGCGTTCGTCCGGCAGCTGGCCTGGCGCGACTTCTACTACCAGGTGGTCGCCGAGTTCCCGAGGATCTCGACCGACGCGATCCAGCCGGCCCGCGACAAGGACTGGCGTCACGACGAGGACGCGCTCCGGCACTGGCAGGACGGCCTCACCGGGGTGCCGGTCGTGGATGCCGGGATGCGCCAGCTCCGGGCCGAGGGGTACATGCACAACCGGGCGCGCCTGATCACCGCCGCGTTCCTCACCAAGCACCTCGGCGTCGACTGGCGGCTCGGGCTGCGCTGGTTCTTCCGCTGGCTTCTCGACGGCGACGTGCCGAACAACTCCGGCAACTGGCAGTGGACGGCCGGAACCGGGAACGACTCCCGCCCGTACCGCCGCTTCAACCCGATTCGCCAGGCGCAGCGCTTCGACCCGGACGGCGTGTACGTTCGTCGCTACGTACCCGAACTCCGGGCGATCGACGGCGCCGCCGTGCACCAGCCCTGGCGCCTTCCCGAGGCGGTACGCCGCGGTCTCGACTACCCCGGCCCGCTGGAGTCACACCGGGACGAGGCGGTCTGGCTGCGGCCGTGACCGGGGTCTGCCGGTTGGTCGCGTCCGTCAAAACGTTCTCGCCGGCAGGCCCCTCCGGGGTACCCGTCCGAGTGGGCGGTCATGAGGACGGCGAGCACCAGCCATGGCCCGCCGTCGCCCCCTCATGACCGCCCTTTCCTCGGTGTTCCCGCTTCCGCGACAGTCAGGGATCGGTGCCATCCGGCCGTACCTGAGAAGTTCTGCTTAGCTGGTTTTCATGGCTTCTGAAGCACGGCAAGTGGACGTGGTGGTCGTCGGACTCGGTGTCGGCGGCGAGGAGGTCGCCGGGCGCCTGGCCGCGGCCGGGCTGCAGGTGATCGGCGTCGAGCACAACCTGGTCGGCGGCGAGTGCCCGTACTGGGGGTGCATCCCCACCAAGATCATGGTCCGGGCCGGTGACGCGCTGGCCGAGGCGCGCCGGATCCCCGGTCTCGCCGGAACGTCCAGCGTGCAGCCGGACTGGGCGCCGGTCGCGAAACGGATCCGCGACGAGGCCACCGACGACTGGAACGACAAGGTCGCCGTCGACCGGTTCACCGGCAAGGGCGGCACCTTCGTCCGCGGTACGGCCACCATCACCGGTCCGGGCCGGGTCCGGGTCGGCGATCAGGAGTACGCCGCCACCCGCGGTCTGGTGATCGCCACCGGGACCGCCGCGGTGATCCCGCCGATCGAGGGTCTGGCCGGTACGCCGTACTGGACCAACCGGGAAGCGGTCGAGGCCGCCACCCTGCCCGCGTCGATGCTGGTGCTCGGCGGCGGCGCGATCGGCTGCGAGCTGGCCCAGGTGTACGCCCGCTTCGGTGTCCGGGTCACGATCGTCGAGGGCTCCGCCCGGTTGCTCGCCATGGAGGAGCCGGAGTCGTCGGCGGTGGCCGCGGCCGCGCTGACCGCGGACGGCGTCACGATCCGCACGGGAGTGCGCGCCTCCCGGGTCTCGTACTCCGACGGATTCCAGGTGACCCTCTCCGACGGCTCGGTGCTCGCCGGCGAGAGGCTCCTCGTCGCCACCGGCCGCGCGGCCCGCCTCACGGACCTGGGACTGGAGACGATCGGCCTCGACTCCGGCGCCCGCTTCCTCGACGTCGACGACCGGATGCGCGCCGGCGAGAACATCTGGGCGGTCGGTGACGTCACCGGCAACGGCGCCTTCACCCACATGGCGATGTACGAGGCCGACATCGCGGTACGCGACATCCTCGGGCAGGGCGGACCGGGCGCCGACTACCGCGCGCGTCCCCGGGTCACCTTCCTCGACCCGGAGATCGGCGCGGTCGGCCTGACCGAGCGGCAGGCCCGGGAAGCCGGCCTCGCCGTGCAGGTCGGGCAGGTACCGCTGGCGTACACGTCCCGGGGATTCGTGCACGGTCCCGGCAACGAGGGCCACATCAAGCTCATCGCCGACCGGGATCGCGGGGTGCTCGTCGGCGGGACCACCGCGGGGCCGTCCGGTGGGGAGATGCTGGGCGCGCTCTCGGTGGCGATCCACGCCGAGGTCCCGATCAGCACGCTGCTCAGCACCATCTGGGCGTACCCGACGTTCCACCGCGGTCTGGGTGACGCGCTCAAGGCGCTCGCCTGAGCCTGCTCGAGGGCCTGCGGTGCACCGGCCGCAGGCCCAATCACGGCGCTGAGCTGCGAGAACGCGCAACAGTAGGCCCCGATTTGGAGCAGCGGGAAACCAGCGGGTAATGTTCTCCGAGCCAGCAGGGAAACGGGCGAGGCAAGCGGAGAGATTCGCACACCGGCCGTCCTGCTAAATCCTCTGATAACGAGACCATGGCATCGCTGTGGGATCGCTCAGTGGCGGGCGTACTGGGTTAGATCGGCACCAACCGGGAGAAACCGGTTGACAACGCCAGGAAGACCTAGTAAAGTAGAGCGAGTGCCCCGGGGAACGGGCCGCGGAAATGCGGATCGTTCGAAGGTGTGCGGTTGTTCTTTGAGAACTCAACAGGGTGCTTG